>JANQMQ010000140.1 GCA_028279995.1 Candidatus Phaeomarinibacter sp.
CCCCTCCATAGAGGACGCACTGGCCTACCCCTACACAGACGAAGAACGCGAGATCCTCAAGGGCATAGAGGCACGCGGCATGACAGGCACAGCAACACAGGTGCGTAACCAGTTGCTGGCGCTTGCCGCAGAACATGACGTGGAGGAATTTGCCCTCGTCACCATCACCTACGATTTCGCCGATCGGGTGAGATCGTATGAGCTGCTGGCGGATGCCTTTTCTCTTGAGAAGGCGGCTTAGGCTACAAGCCCCACAACGGCGCCTGTCATGCAGGTCGCAAGGGTTCCCGCAACAAAGGCCCGGCCTGCAAGGCTGACAATCTCGTCCCGCCGTTCTGGCACCAGGCTCGTCAGCCCGCCAATCATGATGCCAACAGACCCCGGGTTTGCGAAGCCGCACAGGGCATAGACCATGATCAGCTGGGAACGGTCGGACAATGTGCCCGGCTCAAGGCCCGTCAGCGCGAGATAGGCCAAGAACTCATTGAGGACTGTCTTGGTTCCCATAAGGGCTCCTGCGCTGCCGGCTTCCAGCCAGGGCACTCCCATGGCCCAGACGATGGGCGCAAACAGCCAACCGAACACCCGCTCAAGGGTCAGGGGGGCGCCAGCGACCTGCGGCAGCGCGGCCAGAATGACATCCACGAGCGCCACGAGTGCCACCGCCACGATCAGCATGGCAGCAATTGCCAACAGCAGTTGAAGACCGGACGTTGTTCCCTGCACGATGGCGTCCATGCTGCCGCGATAGGTCAGGTCCGGTACGTCATCGCCCACAGCAGTACCATCGGTCGTTTCGGGCACCATGATGCGCGCAATGAGGATCGCTGCCGGAAGCGAGATGAGCGATGCGGTGATGATGTGTCCCAACGCTCCCTCAACCCTTGCGCCAATCACGCTCGCATACAGGACCAGCACCGTACCGGCGACGGTGGCCAGACCAACCGACATTAGGGCAAACAGTTCAGAGCGTGAGAGCCTGGCGAGATATGGACGAATCAGAATCGGCGCCTCGACCATGCCCATGAAGACATTTGCCCCCGACGCCAGCCCCAGCGCGCCACCGATATTCAGCACCCGTCGCAACAGGGCGGACAGCGCGCCGATGGCTATGGGCAGAACGCGCCAGTGCCACAAAAGCGCTGCAAGCGCCGACACGACCAGCACGATAGGCAGGGACTGAAACGCCAGGCTGAACCCGGCGGTCGGATCGGTGACCTCAAAGGGCGCATCGCCCCCGCCGATATATCCGAACACGAACGACGTCCCGGCGTGGGTCGCTGTCATGAGGGCGTCGACAAGACTGTTGAGAGACAGCATGGCCTCATGGGCCACCGGAACCCGCAGGAACAAAATGGCGATGACAATCTGGGCGACGAGACCTGCAGCCACCGTCTTCCAGGCAAACAGACGCCGATTTTCGCTCAAGCACCAGGCAAGCCCCACAAATGCCAAAAGGCCGAAAAGGCTTTGCAAAACCAACAAATTCATAAACTGGTCCCCGGAAGACCGGCGGCGGGACCGCGACCGGCACTTGAATCTCACTTTCTGGCAGCTTGACCCCACATGGCGGGCATTGCAAAACCTCCCCAGCATTTTTTGCGGCCCCCTGCCGGGTGCTGCAGCCCCTCCACAATTCAGGCAAAACTGCCAAAAAGAGGATCAATCAGAACATGACGATTTCGTTCGAAGGTAAGGTGGCAATCGTAACCGGTGCCGGTGGTGGTCTTGGCCGCTGCCACGCGCTTGAGCTCGCCCGTCGCGGCGCGAAGGTCGTGGTCAACGATCTGGGCGGATCTGTCGACGGCTCCGGCGGCTCTTCAGAAGCGGCAGACAAGGTCGTTGAAGAAATCAAGGCCCTGGGTGCCGAAGCCATCTCCAATGGCTCCAGCGTGACGGATGACGCTGGCGTTGCAAATCTCGTGAAGCAGACGGTCGATGCCTTTGGCCGCATTGATATCCTGATCAACAATGCCGGCATCCTGCGCGACAAGAGCTTCGCCAAGATGGACCAGAAGGACTGGGACCTCGTTGTTGACGTGCATCTTGCGGGCTCCGCGAAGGCGACCAAGGCTGTCTGGCCGATCATGAAAGAGCAGCAGTACGGCCGCATCATGATGACGTCATCGTCTTCGGGCCTCTACGGCAACTTTGGTCAGGCCAACTACGGTGCTGCCAAGCTTGGTCTTGCAGGTCTCATGAACACGCTGAAGATCGAGGGCCAGAAGGACAACATCAAGGTCAACACCCTGGCCCCGGTTGCCTTCACCCGCATGACGGAAAACCTCATGCCGCCGGAAGCTGAAGCCATGCTGAAGCCGGAATTCGTGTCTCCCGGCGTGATGATCCTCGTCAGCGACGACGCGCCGACAGGCACCATCCTGTGTGCCGGTGCCGGTGTGTTTGCGGCAGCTCAGGTCGTCGAATCCGATGGTGTCTATGTCGGCCGTGACGGCCTGACGGCGGAACAGGTTCTTGAGAACTGGGACAAGATCACGGACTTCTCAAACGCCAAGCCGTTCTTCATGGGTGGCGAGCAGACCGGCAAGTTCTTTGAAAAGGCATCCGGCAAGTAAGCCTGACCCTACTCAGACTGCCAAGGAAGCAGCCGCGGGTGCGTTACGCACTTGCGGCTGTTTTCGTTTCCGCGCGGGACGGGGCACCACTGCCCTTCGTGACACGCAGTATCTCGTCCTGCAGGACCTGGGTGTCGATCGGCTTTGACACGTAACCATCAAAGCCCTGCTCAAGATAAGCCTCGCGCTGGCCGGCCATGGCATTGGCTGTGATTGCCAGGACGGGGATCTTGCCCCTACCATTGGGCAGCTTGCGGATCTCCGCGGTCGCCGTAATGCCGTCCATCTCGGGCATCTGCACATCCATCAAAACAACATCGAAGCTGCCATAGGCAACGGCATCAACCGCCTGGCGGCCATTCTCGACGACTTCGTGCTGATACCCGAAACGGTCGATGAAGGCCCGCATCAGTTTCTGGTTGATCGGATGGTCATCGGCGACAAGCACGCGCAGTGGCGCGGACATGTCATCCATCGCTTCAGCGGTTTCGTCTGGCACCATCTCGTCGGCAGGCTCGACATGCCCGGCAAAGAACCGGCACGGAATATCAACAGTGAACGTAGAGCCCTCGCCTTCCCGGCTTTCCAGCGAGATGGTACCCCCCATCAGATGTATAAATTCCTGGCAGAGGGTCAACCCAAGTCCTGAGCCGCCGTAGCTGCGGGATGTGGATGCATCCGCCTGCGTAAACTTCTCGAAGATACGCTTGTGCGCTTCAAGTGGAATACCCGGGCCGGTGTCGGTGACTTCAAGAACCAGCCGACCCTCCGCCGGTGCATGGGCGCGGATGGCGACGTGACCGGATGACGTGAACTTCACGGCATTGCCGACCAGGTTATTCAGAACCTGCTTGATCTTGCGGCTATCGAGCTCCGCTCGGGCTGGGACGGACGGATCGATCTCAACCTTGAACTCCAAGCCCTCATCCTGCACGCGCGGCGCCCAGAGTGCCTGTATGCCTTCGATGATGCTCCGCGGGTCTTCTTCGTCGGCATCCAGTGACATCCGGCCGGATTCGATACGCGACAGGTCAAGCGTGTCGTTCAGGAGGGCCAGCAGGTTGTCGCCGGAGTCAACGATCGTTCTGGCGTAGCTGCGCTGCTCGTCGGACAGGTCGCCGCGCAGCAGCATCTGGCCCATGCCCAGCATGCCGTTCATGGGGGTGCGGATCTCGTGGCTCAT
>JANQMQ010000164.1 GCA_028279995.1 Candidatus Phaeomarinibacter sp.
AAAAAGACCGCGCAAGGCCGTTGCGCTTGTGGTCACAAGGACCCTTCTGGCTCCTCGCACTTCAAGCAACATTTTGGAAAAGTGACACGCAGCGATTAAAAAAGACGAAACATCTGCGGGTTGTGACGGATTGTCATTGTGCACAAGCCGTCAAGACCGCAGTGGCATCCGCCTTGCTTCTTAACGAGGTATGAGGATTGGCCGCACCAGATTTGTTCACTTGCCGCACCGCGTAAATGCGGTCGCCCGTGCGCATGAGACAAGCGCTGACCCGCAGAAAACAACGGTTTCCAGAAAGGCCGAGGCTGAAACACGCCGTCCCGCAGCGCCCGCGCGCGCCCAGACAGCACGTGTCCTGTGGCGGGAAGTCCCGGAATGGCACACCTTGCCTGGTGACCCGGCGACCGAAAATGCAAAAGGCATGCGCGCTTACGCCCGGGCAAAAGAAGTGCACGCAAGACCCGTTTCAGGCCACCTGGCCAACGAAGTCGCCTAGCAACAGCCCCTTCAGACAGGATCAGTAGCCGATCGCCGCCCCGTCTTTTCGCGGGTCGGAGCCGCCGGTCAACGTGCCGTGCTGCCAGTCGATGCAGATGCCCTGTCCGCCACCGAAGGGGGGAACGGCCTCGGCAACCGTATGGCCACGGGCTGACAGGCCATCCAGCGTTGTAGCAGGCAGTCCGCGTTCAATGGACAGAACACCGTCCTCTGTCAGGATGCGCGGAAAATCGATCGCTTCCTGAATATCCATGCCGTAGGTCAGCATGTTCATCATGACCTGGACATGCCCCATGGGCTGGTAGTGCCCGCCCATGACACCAAACGGCATGACCGCCCTGTCATCCTTCACCAGCATCGCCGGAATGATCGTGTGCATCGGCCGCTTGTTGGGCGCGATGCAGTTGGGGTGCCCCTCTTCAAGCACGAATCCCGCCGCCCGGTTCTGGAAGACCACACCGGTTTCCTCGTCCGCAATGGTCGACCCGAAGCCCTGAAACAGCGAGTTGATGAACGAGACGGCGTTGCGGTCCTTGTCCACCACCGTCAGATAGGTCGTGTCCTTATGCGTATTGTCCTGCGCCAGCGGCAGGTCCGCCGCACGCGATGGGTCGATCTGCGCCGCGATCTCATCAGCAAACGCATCCGACAGGAGGTGATCGACTGGCACATCGACCTGGTCCATATCCGCCACATATCTGTCACGCGCCGCATAAGCCTGCCGTGCGGCCTCAACTTGCAGATGCACCCGGTCAACACCGCGTGGATCAAGCCCGGCAACGCCAAGCTTCTCAATCACATTGAGCGCGATCAGCGCCGTGATGCCCTGCCCGTTAGGCGGAATTTCCAGCAGCGTGTGGCCTGCATAGTTCGTTGAAATCGGTGTCACATAGTCGGCAGAGGTATTTGCAAAATCCTCAAGCGTGTGAAGCCCGCCCTTTGCCTTGAGCGTCGCCACCATCTGTTCGGCAATCTCACCTTCATAAAAGCCGGCCCGCCCCCGTTCACCGATGGCCCGCAGGGTGCGTCCCAGCGCCGGGCTCTTGAAGATGCTGCCAATCGCCGGCGCATCTCCTGTGGGCAGATAGAGCGCCTGAATGTCCGGATCGTTTCTGAGCTGCGGCACCAGGAACATCCAGTCGATGGCGATACGAGGCGACAGCGCAAAGCCTTCTTCCGCAAAGGCAATGGCCGGTGCCAGGACCTCATCCATCCCCATGGTGCCATGGTCCGCCAGAAGCTTCGCCCACGCATCAACAGCGCCGGGAATGCTGATCGAGTGGACGGATGTTTCGCCGATACGGTCCATCCCCTTATCGACGAAGTAGTCCCGCGTGGCGCAGGCAGGCGCGCGGCCCGAACCATTGAGACCGATGACATCACTGGAACCCTTTGGCGCAAACAGGACAAAGCAGTCCCCACCGATACCCGTCATCATCGGTTCGACAACACACAAGACCGCACTGGCTGCAATGGCAGCATCAACCGCATTGCCGCCGCGCTTCATGATATCGACAGCCGTCAGGAAGT
>JANQMQ010000256.1 GCA_028279995.1 Candidatus Phaeomarinibacter sp.
CGCGTCGGGCGCGATCGTCTCCAGTTCTTCAGCCAGGATGTTGGTGGCAAGCAAAGCCTGATCGGATGCTGTCAGGCCGTCACACTCCGGGCTTTCCGACCATCCGCCGCCGGGAATATCGTCAGGCCACAGATGATATACATCTGCGCCCGGATTGGCCTGGAACCAGATGTGCGCATTCTCCCTGACGATTGCAGTGCCGCGGGCGTTGGTGGGATCCAGATTGTGATCGGATGTCCGCGCGCCATCTTTCATGCGAAAGGCGTCAGGCACCTCCTCGAACAATGACCGGGGCAGAAGTCGTGACAGCCCGTGGCCACCGACTTCCAGCAGCATACCGAACCGTGCACAGATCTCGCGTATCGGGCCTGCCAGTGCATTCCATTGGTGTGCTGGGGCTGCGCCCAGCGCCAGCCCTTCTTCAGCTGTATGGATGAATATGGTGTTGAGCCGGTTCCGTGCGGCCCAGACAATCCAGCTTTCATATTCCGAGAGAAATGCATGGTGTCCGAGAATCAGGCACCGGCCGTCAAAAGCAGGCATTTCGGCGCACGCCTGGGGAATGGTGAATCTGGTTCCCTCCGGTGAACACATGTCCTGGCTCTTGTGCCCGGGCCAGCTGAAGCCTAGTGCCGAGAGAAAGCTGTAACACCCGTAGAGCAGACCGCGTTTGCTGTTGCCGCCTATCTGGACGTGTTGGTCAGCGACATTCCAGATGAACCCGTCGCTGTCCGTATGGCGGAAGGCAAGAGACACTTTCACGCCGGCGCTGTTCTCAGGAGTAATCATGCCGAGATGGGTGGCAATGTCTTCCACTGCCGCAGCGGCGGGGCCGGTCTGGTCAGCCGGGGCATCCAGATGCCATCCGTTGGAAAAATCTATCTGGGTGTTTGCGGTCATTGCATGCGATCGGTAAGCCTTGCCGTACGGACCAGTGGTACGTGGGCTTGGTTTTGAGACTCAGTCAGCCTACCTGCTAATGTCCGGCAACAAAATGCGCCGCGTGCCCCCTAATGTCTGACACCACAAGGACATCCAACTGTGACTTCTCCTGCTACACTTACCGATATCCCCGAAAACCCGTGCCCGGAAGGGGCTGATGTCTTCTGGTTTGAGGGATATGACGGACAGAACCTGCGCGGCGCCATATGGCCGGCAATTGTGGCTTCGCCTCGTGGAACCGTGCTTTTGCTCGGTGGCCGGACAGAATTCATCGAGAAGTATTTTGAGGTGATCGCACGATTGCGTGAGCGCGGGTTTGCAGTCGCAACCATGGACTGGCGCGGGCAGGGGCTGTCGGTGCGTGGGACCAAGAATCGTCTCAAGGGGCACATAGAGCACTTCGATCAGTTTGACCGTGACATGGCCAGGTTCGTCAAACTGGTCACGGAGCGTGGTCTTCCACAGCCCTATGTGGGTATGGCGCATTCCATGGGTGGCAACAACAGCCTGCGCTGGCTGCACCTTGCTGATACCGGCGCGCCGCTTGCTGCCGACCTTCCCAAACTCAAGGCGTTGGCGCTGAGTGCTCCGATGGTCGATCTGCGCATTAGCGCAAGTGCCATGATCATCATGCGTGTGATGGCATTTGCCGCCATTGCGGTGGGGCTGGGCGACAGATATCTGCCGGGCGGCAATGACGACAAGGCAGTCGGTGAAGATGAGTTTGACGACAACATAGTCACTTCCGACCCGGACCGGTTTGCACGCCAGACTGCTGTCGTCAGGACCAACCCGGATCTGGCGCTTGCGTCCATCACGCTTGGATGGGCGGGAGCGGCAGCTGAGAGCATCGACCTCCTGCAGTCAGAGAGGTTTGTTGGCAGTCTGAAGACACCGGTTCTTTTTGCCGGAGCTGAAAAGGATGTACTGGTGAGTGAAAAGCAGGTGGCGTCTTATGCAAGGCATGTACGCGGTGCGACTTACTTCAAGTGCGAAGGCTCCAAGCACGAAATCCTGATGGAGCGCGATGAACTGCAGGCGCCCTTCTGGGATGCGTTCGACGCATTCCTCGACAAGGTGTTGGACTGAGCCTGTCGATCAGGCTGCTGGTTTGAGGATTTCCAGCACTGCGGCGTGAATCCCAGCGTCACCAGCTGCAATCATCTTGCCCCTGGACCGGTCAAAGTCACTGCCGGAACGCAGCGGCTGTCCGGCCCAATCTGTCACGATGCCACCCGCAGCTTCGATGATCGGCACAAGTGGCAGGATGTCATATGCCTGATTGTGCGCTTCGACGACCAGATCCATCTGTCCAAGAGCCACCATGGCGTAGTTGTAGCAATCGCCGCCATAACGCAGCAGCTTCACGCTGTCAGCCAGGTTCTGAAATGCCTCAGTATCGGGTGACTGGGCAAACATGCGGGGGTCCGTTGCCCCCAATACGGCATTTCCGAGCGAACTGCAGGGCCTGCATGAGATTGTGGTCTCACCCTCACGGGTGAGGAGCTTTGCTCCTGATGGGCCACCGATGAAGCGTTCGCCTGTGTAAGGCTGGTCCATCACACCGACGACCGGCACCGTGTCCTGCATTGCGCCGATGAGAGTACCCCATGTGGGCAGGCCGGACATGAAGACCCGGGTGCCGTCTATCGGGTCAATGATCCAGGATATCGGGGACGGGCCTTCCTTGAGGCCGTATTCCTCACCCAGGATGCCGTGATCAGGGTGGTGGCTGTCGATGAGATCACGAATGGCGCGCTCACCCGCCCGATCTCCTTCCGTTACCGGATCGAACTTGCCGTCAGACAGTTTGTTGTCCACGTCCAGCCGAGTCCGGAAATACGGCATGATGGCGGCGCCGGACGCATCGGCCAGGGTGTGGATGAATGACTCAAGGTGTTTGGGATCATCGCTCATGGGTCTTGGGTAGCGCCAAGAGCCTGCGGCGACAAGGCCAAATCACTGGTGCGAGGCGTCTTGCGCGGCGTTACTGCGCGGCAGCTGCGTTCCGGTGGCGCTTGCGCTCGTGGGGGTCCAGGTAACGTTTGCGCAGGCGGATGTTTTCCGGCGTCACTTCCACCAGTTCATCATCCCCGATGTAAGAAATGGCCTGCTCCAGTGCCATGGGCTGTACCGGTGTCAGGCGCACGGCCTCGTCCTTGGACTGGGTGCGGATGTTGGTCAGCTGCTTGCCTTTGAGAGGGTTCACTTCCAGATCGTCCGGTCGCGAGTTCGCGCCGATGATCATGCCCTGGTAGACCTTTGTACCCGGCGTGATGAACATCTTGCCGCGCTCCTCCAGGTTCCAGAGGGCGTAGCCGACAGCTTCCCCATCACTGTTGGAAATGAGGACGCCGTGGTGACGGCCGCCGATTTCGCCCACATAAGGCACCCAGCCGTGGAAGATGCGGGACATGATGCCGGTGCCGCGCGTATCCGTCAGGAACTCACCCTGATAGCCGATGAGGGAGCGGGCCGGGCAGATGAACGTAAGGCGTGTCTTGCCGGCGCCGGATGGGACCATGCCCATCAGTTCCGCCTTGCGCTGGGTCAGCTTGTCGATGACGACGCCGGTGTATTCTTCGTCCACATCGATCTGCACTTCCTCGGCAGGTTCGATCTTCTGGCCGTTCTCGTTTTCCTGCATCAGCACGCGCGGGCGGGAGATAGAGACCTCGAAGCCTTCGCGGCGCATGGTCTCGATGAGGATGCCGAGTTGAAGTTCACCACGGCCGGCAACTTCGTAGGCGTCGCCGCCGGGCACCTCTGAAATCTTGATCGCCACATTGCCTTCTGCTTCGCGCATCAGGCGTTCGCGGATGACGCGGCTTTGTACCTTGGAGCCTTCGCGGCCCGCCAGTGGGCTGTCATTCACCATCATGGTGATGGCAAGGGTCGGCGGGTCGACGGGTTTGGAATCCAGCGGTGTGTCGATGGAGATATCGCACAGGGTGTCTGACACGGTAGCTGCCTTGAGCCCGGCAATGGCGACAATATCGCCCGGCTCTGCGCTTTCCACCGGCTCGCGCAGGGGGCCGCGGAAGGCAAGCACCTTGGTGACCCGTCCGCGCTCGCGTTCTTCGCCGTCGCGGGTCAGAACCTTTATGGTCATGTTGGGCTTGATGGTGCCGGCCTTGATGCGGCCTGAGAGAAGGCGGCCAAGGAACGGATCAGACTCGATGCCTGTGGCAAGCAGCTCAAACGGGGCGTTTTCGCTTTCCAGGTCAGCGGGTGCGGGCACATGCTCGATTATTGCATCGAGCAGGGCGTCCATGTTGTCGCCGCTGGTGGCCTCTGTGGCGGAGGCCCAGCCTTCGCGAGCGGAGGCATAGAGAACCGGGAAGTCCAGCTGTTCATCACTGGCATCAAGGCCCGCGAACAGATCGAACACGGCTTCATGCACATGGTCCGGCCGGGCGTCCTTGCGGTCCATCTTGTTGATGACAACGATGGGGCGCAGGCCAAGGGCCAGCGCCTTCATGGTCACGAATTTGGTCTGGGGCATGGCGCCTTCGGCAGCATCCACCAGCAGCAGCACGCCATCCACCATGGAGAGGATGCGCTCTACCTCGCCGCCGAAGTCAGCGTGGCCCGGGGTGTCGACCAGATTGATGCGGACATCCTTCCACTCGAAGCTTGCCACCTTGGCTGAGATGGTGATCCCGCGCTCACGCTCAAGATCGCCTGAGTCCATGGCGCGGTCTTCAACTTCCTGCCCCTCACGGAAGACACCGGACGCCTGAAACAGCTTGTCCACCATGGTGGTCTTGCCGTGGTCGACGTGGGCGATGATCGCGATATTGCGGCGTTCTTGAGCAGCCATGTCTTTAAATCCGTTCGGTATCGGCGCCGCAGGGTTCTGTGCAGCGCACGCAAGAAGGGCGCGGAATCGGGAGCTCCCATTTCCGCGCCCTTCTTGTGAGGATGTTTGCTGGCGCCGGTATAGTCCCGGCGGGCCGTCATGTCGAGGAATTGTTGCGGCGCAACACCGGGTTGGTTACCGCTGCAATTACTTATTCCTCGCGGATGCCTTCCACCTCGATCATCAGTTCAATCTGCGTTCCAATCGCCGGTGCGCCGTACTCCATGCCCCACTCGGTGCGGTCGAGTGTGCCAGTGGCGGAGAAACCGGCGACATATTTGCCCGAGAAGGGGTGCGCGCCGGCCTGATTGAACGTCACA
>JANQMQ010000203.1 GCA_028279995.1 Candidatus Phaeomarinibacter sp.
ACTACAGCCAGATCGAGCTACGGGTGCTCGCGCATATGGCAGGCATCGACACGCTGCGGCAGGCCTTGCGGCGGATCATCGGGTCCATGCCTTCAATCGGCTCGTTGAACATCTCGCTCGCGGTCATGGCGTGAATGTCCAATCCATCCGCAAAGGCCTGCCGCAGCGTGTCGATGCCTGCCATATGCGCGAGCACCCGTAGCTCGATCTGGCTGTAGTCAGCCGAAATCAGCACATTGCCCTCATCCGCCACGAAGGCCGTGCGGATCTTGCGGCCTTCCTCGGTGCGGATGGGGATGTTCTGCAGGTTCGGGTCCGACGATGACAGGCGGCCCGTCGTGGTGGAAGCGAGCGAGTAGCTTGTATGCACCCGGCCGGTATCTTCATTGATGAAGTCAGGCAGCGCATCCGTATACGTACTTTTGAGCTTGGACAGCTGCCGCCACTCAAGAACCCGGATCGGCAAATCGTGACCCTGCGCCGCAAGTGTCTCCAGCACATCCGCGCCGGTACCCCACGCGCCGGTCTTCGTCTTCTTGCCGCCCTCGATGCCCATCTTGTCGAACAGGATCTCGCCGAGCTGTTTCGGGCTGCCGATGTTGAACTCCTCACCGGCGAGTTCATGAATCTCGGCTTCAAGCCCGGCCAGCTTCTGCGCAAAGTCACTCGACATGCGCTTGAGGATCGCCGGGTCCAGCTTGATGCCCGCCATCTCCATGCCCTGCAGCACGCCCACCATGGGCCGCTCCAGCGTTTCGTAGACGGTCATCATGCGTTCGCCCACAAGCCGCGGCTTCAACACATGATACAGCCTGAGCGTCACATCCGCGTCTTCCGCTGCGTAGCGCGTGGCCTTGTCGAGCGGCACCTTGTCGAAAGTAATCTGTGACTTCCCCGTACCCGCCACTTCCTTGAATGGGATGGGCGTGTGCTCCAGAAAGCGCTGCGACAGCGCATCCATGCCGTGGCTGTGTAGGCCTGTGTCCAGCGCGTAGGACATCAGCATGGTGTCGTCGATGGGAGCAACGTCGATGCCGACCCGCTTCAGCATCACCAGATCGTATTTGGCGTTCTGCAGCACCTTCATGACGCCGCCGTCTTCCAGCAGCGGCTTCAGTCGGGCGACAACCTCCTTCACCGGAATTTGCTCCGGAGCCGGATCATCCAGCGCCAGCGTGCCCTCGCTCGCCATGCCGTGGGTCAGCGGGATGTAGCAGGCGCGTCCCGGCTTCGTGGCGAGGGAGATGCCCACAAGCCAGCCGGACATCGGGTCCAGTGACGTTGTTTCCGTGTCCAGCCCGATCAGCCCGGTCTCGTACGCTTCCGCAACCCACGCATCCAGCGCCTCAATCGTCGTGACGCAGTCATACTCCGTCTCTTCGATGGGCGGGTTGTCCACATAGGAGGGGTCGAAGGCGCCGGGCGTGCCGCCGGCCTCACCCGTGTCGGCCACCTTGGCGGCCTTCGGTTTGGCTTCGGACTTGTGCTGACCGGCAGGTTCGATGGCGTCCGCATCTGCGTCCAGCGCTTCCGCCATCCGCCGTGTCAGCGTGTTGAACTCCATGTCCTTCAAAAAGCCGATAAGCGTCTTTGCATCAGGGTCGACCACGCCCATCTCATCAAGCGGCACCTCCACCGGCACGTCCTGATCCAGCAGCACAAGCTGCCGGGAGATGCGCGCCTGCTCGGCAAACTCGATCAGGTTCTCACGCCGCTTCTTCTGCTTGATGGTCTCCGCATTGGCGAGCAAATTGTCCAGGTCACCGAATTCGTTGATCAGGAGTGCCGCGGTCTTGATGCCGATGCCGGGCACGCCGGGCACGTTGTCAGTCGAGTCTCCGGCCAGCGCCTGCACCTCCACCACCTTGTCCGGCCCCACGCCGAACTTCTCGGCCACGCCCTCGGCGTTGATGACCTTGTCCTTCATCGGGTCCAGCATCTCGATCTTGTCGTCGACAAGCTGCATCAGATCCTTGTCGGACGAGACGATGGTGACTTCGGCGCCCTTGGCCGCCGCCTGCTTGGCATAGGTCGCAATCAGGTCGTCCGCCTCAAACCCCGTCATCTCGATCGACGGCAGGCCGAAGGCGCGTGTAGCATCCCGCACGAGCGGAAACTGCGGCACCATGTCTTCCGGCGGCGCATCGCGGTTGGCCTTGTAGTCGGCATAGATCTCATTGCGGAAGGTGTCACCCTTGGCGTCAAAGATCACCGCAAAATGCGTCGGCGCATCCCGGTCATCGCGTTCCTTAGAGCCAAGCACCAGCTTGTGCAGCATGTTGCAGAAGCCGGACACAGCCCCCACCGGCAGCCCGTCCGACTTGCGCGTCAGCGGCGGCAGCGCGTGATATGCGCGGAACAGATAGGCGGACCCATCCACCAGATAGAGATGGCTTTTCTTGGTGATCGGGGTTCCGCCGCTTGTTGTCTTCTTCGTCGCCACGCAACACACTCCGGTGATTGGACATTACTGAGCTGGATTTTTGAACCTATCATGCGTCCGTCAGCACATAAGGAATAAATCAATGGATGGTGCTGGTCACCTGGTCTTGCTGCTCAATTCGCCGAGCTCTCTGCCAATGCTGCTGGCGTACTGCGGCTTCCTGATAATCTTGGTGAACTCCAACCTGCGCTGGCGCGTTGTTACATATCGCAGGGCGTGCGTTTTGCTTTTGATATGTGCAGCTTGCTCAGCTTTGGGCAGCCTAAGTTATGAATTCTTGCAACTGAAGTTCTATGCAACCGGTTCAACAACAGAACCTTTCGATAACATCATCAGCAGTCTTGCGGTGATTATGAGAACCGTGGTCAAGATATTCGGTCCTATTTCAGCTGCCTCAATCGCGCTCCTTATACTTAGGGACAGAGGCATTGAATTGCTCGGTACTAAGAGCCCAGATCGCAAGGGGCTTGATCCGTACGATCATGAACCCAGGTCAGAAGCCTAGGTTTGACCCCGCGCCCACTGCGGGTGTACCAACGCCACCCCGGACTTAGCGGCCCATGGAGGGCACAATGCCGGTCGAGGAACCAGCCCATGGATATGGAAACCCCTGCCGCCCTCAAGGGTGAGGCCACGACGCGTCAGCCGGCCATACAGGCGCGCGGCCTGCGGAAAATCTACAAGGCCTCCAATAACGAGCCGGCCAAGGAAGCGCTCAAGGGTGTGGATTTGACCATTCCCCAGGGCAGCATCTTCGGCCTGCTCGGTCCCAATGGCGCGGGCAAATCGACCTTCATCAACATACTGGCTGGCCTTGTCGTCAAGAGCGAAGGTGAGGTGGATGTCTGGGGGTTCGACATCGACAAGAACCCTCGCCAGGCACGTGCGTCTATCGGCGTTGTGCCTCAGGAACTCAACATCGACCCGTTTTTCACCCCCGGCGAGGTGCTGGAACTTCAGGCGGGTCTCTACGGTGTGCCGCGCGCCGAGCGCCGCACCGATGCCATTCTTGAGGCGATGGGTCTGGCCGACAAGAAAGACGCCTACGCCCGCACGCTGTCCGGAGGCATGCGCCGCCGCCTGCTGGTGGGCAAGGCCATGGTGCACTCGCCCCCCGTCATCGTGCTCGATGAGCCGACCGCAGGCGTCGACATCGAACTGCGTCAGCAGTTGTGGGCCTATGTAAAGGGCCTGAACGAGCGCGGCGTCACAATTGTTCTGACCACACACTATCTCGAAGAAGCAGAAAGCCTGTGTGACGAGATCGCCATCATCAACCATGGCGAAGTGGTGGCCTGTGAACCGACGCCCCAGCTGGTCTCCCGGCTTGACCGCAAGACTTTGCTGGTGACGCCCGAAACGCCCCTCTCCGCCGTGCCCGGCGGTCTGAATAAATTCGAGTCGACCATTCTTCCCGGCGGTGTTCTGGAAATCGCCTACCGCCCTTCAAGCCAGAACGTGGCGGAAATTCTCGAGCAGGTGAGTCACGCGGGCATCACCATCCGTGACCTCTCCATCGAGGAAGGTCATCTGGAAGACGTATTCCTGGAAATCACCCGGTCGACGGGAAACTAGAAACCGCTAGAGCCCGATCTCGGGAAACGGCGGCTGGTCGTCGCCGGAATAAGCCACCAGCGCACACATGATGATGTCGACTTCCGCCCCGTTGGGT
>JANQMQ010000285.1 GCA_028279995.1 Candidatus Phaeomarinibacter sp.
ACAAGACCCTGTGCGCGGCGCTGGAAATGCTCATCGGCTTCAATTCATGGCGGCGATTGCGGCAGGACCAGGGACAAAGCGCCAAGCAGGCAGAAGCCACCATTCGCTACGCGCTTAACAAGCTGGTCGGCCTCTAGATGCGAAACCTCGGTGTCCTGATCAGCGCGCTGGCACTGGTCGCCTGTGACAGCGCCGATGACAGGAACAATGTCTCGGTCGCTGATGGTGGAGCAGCCGCCTCCTGCGGCCTTGCACCTGATCAGGTGGGCACGTTTGCGGAAGTGCCATCTGGTTCCTTTGTCATGGGCAGGAATGCCAGGTACCCGGAGGAGAGGCTGAATGCTCGCCTGCATGTGGTTGGGTTTCAGATGCAGCTGCATGAAGTAACCAACGCTCAGTTTGCGGACTTCGTGGCGTCGACAGGGTATGTGACAAGCGCTGAGAAAGACCTGGCATCGGGGCGTGCTGACGCCGGATCTGCCGTCTTCCACCAGGTGCTTGATGGCAGCATGGCCAGCAATCCCTGGCATCTGGTGCCCGGCGCCACCTGGAAAACACCTGACGGTCCGGACTCCGACATCGCCGGGAAGGACCATCATCCGGTCGTGCACGTCTCTCTGGAGGATGCACGAGCCTATGCGACCTGGGCCGATGCCCGCTTGCCGACAGAAGTAGAGTGGGAGTACGCAGCATCCGTCGGCTTGCCCGACCCTGACGTAACGACCTCCGGCGCCTATGCCGAAGACGGAACGCCCCGCGCAAACACATGGCAGGGCGTATTCCCGTTTTTCAATCAGGATACAGACGGCTTTGCCGGATCATCTCCCGTTGGATGCTTTGACGCTGACCGGAACGGCCTGCATGACATGATTGGCAATGTCTGGGAGCTGACAGATACGCCTTATGCTGACGGCGCCCAGACAATCAAGGGCGGGTCATATCTGTGTGCGGACAATTTCTGTTTGCGCTATCGCCCTGAGGCGCGGCAGCCGCTGGAGAAAGACTTCTCCACAAATCATATTGGCTTCCGCGTCGTGCGCGACGACGCGCCCTAGGTCTCTGTCCTGCTTTGCCGCAGCGCCAGGGCGGCGAACACCGCAAGCAGCACGACCATCACAAGCGTTGCATAGGCTTCCGGCGGATGATTGGCTGGGGCCGCGCTGTCAATGGCTCCGCTTTTTGGCCACCACATGTTGAGGGCGTGAATGCACCGCTCGATCAGCAAGAGCACCAGGGCAAGCGGTACAAGACTGCGGTATCGCACGGCAATGACCAGGAGCATCAGTCCCCACACAAGTTGTGTCGTCCCAGCCCAGGCGAACAGTCGGATGATGGTCGGGCCGTCCTTGCTGAGATCAAGACCGGCGATCACACCAGCCCCGCCATCAGGCAGCAGGATGTGAACCAGCCCCGGCCCGACGGTCAGGAGGGACACAAGCCCCAGAAAGGCCGCCGCGACTGAGGGGCCGCGATAGGCGTCATTGGTCGAGGGTGGAAACAGCATGTCAGTTCGGCCAGAAGATAATTTCGTCACCCTCTTCAACGCGCTCGGCCCGCGTCTTGTCGACGGCTACCGGAAATTCCGCCTGATGCGCATAGAGTGGTGGGCGCGACGCGGCAGTGTGTGCGTCCAGCAAGGCCGTCAGCTCGCTGAGGACGTCCGGCTTGCTGTCCGCCAGATTGGTTTGCTCGGTCGGATCATTGCCGAGGTCAAACAGCCACGCTTTCTGGGGGCGCTCAGACAATTGCAGCTTCCAGTCGCCCTTGCGGACAACACGGTAGTGGCCGCTGGTCCAGAAGATGGCCTCATGGGGGTCTTCCGTCGTCGCGCCTGTTGCCAGCGGCAGCAGGTTCTTGCCGTCAATCTCGATTGAACTCGGGATGGTGCCCTCGCCTGCTGCGACCAGCGTCGGCATTACGTCGATATGGGCAACAGGGGACGGAATGTCTGTACCGGCAGGAATACGGTCCGGCCAGCGCATCATCAGCGGCACGCGTATGCCACCTTCAAACAGGGTGATCTTCCAGCCGCGATACGGCGCATTGACGTCCGGGATACCGATATAGCCGGCGCCGCCATTGTCGCTGGAAAAGACGATGATCGTATTGTCCGCGATCCCCTCTTCTTCCAGTGTCTGGACGATGTCACCGACGCTGCGATCGACGGCCCGCATCATGGCGGCATAGACGCGGGCGCGGTGCGGCTGGATATCGCCGACCGCCTCATAGTCTTCTCTGGTTGCCTGAAGAGGTGTGTGAATGCCCCAGTGCGCCAGATAGAGGAAGAACGGATTGTCCTTGTTAGCGCGGATGACTTTCTGCGCTTCATGCGTCCAGTAGTCGGTGAGGTAACCACCCGGCTCGAACCACTCCCCGCCATTGTAGCTTGCCGCATACTGCATGCGCGCCCAAAGGAATTTGTCGATGGGGTCAAAGTCGAGCTTGGCATTGACCACGTTGGGGTCGTCTTCCGGCAGGAAGAGACCGCTGGCCATCAGCAGGCTCTCGTCAAACCCCTGGGATGTCGGGTTGAATTCCTCGCCACGGCCCAGGTGCCACTTGCCGATATGAACCGTGTGATATCCCGCCTCCTGCAACACCTCTGCGACGGTCAGTTCGGAACCAGGCAGACCCTTGTCTTCGTAGTCAAGTTCCACCTCGCCTGATCTGTCCGGCACATAGGCGTTCGGCAGGCCGCTATCCATGCTGGATGCCACCGTCTGAACAATCCGGGCCATGCCGTTGGGCGTCGGTGTGAACTCAAAACCGGTGCGTGAGGGGTAGCGGCCGGTCATCAGCATGGCGCGCGACGGCGCACAGGTGCCGGTGCCGGAATAGGCTTGCGTGAAATTCGCACCCTCAGCGGCCAGCCGGTCAATATGCGGTGTCTTGAAGGCACCACCGTCCATGCCGCCGCCATAGGTGGAGATGTCGTTGATGCCCAGATCATCCGCCAGAATGAAGATGATGTTCGGTGCGCCCGGGGCGGCTTTGCCTGCCCGCGCTGGATCTCCGGTCTTCCAGGCAATTTCCTGATTCGGACCGACCTCGGACTTACCCGTAGTTGAGGCCATGAAGAGGATGATGTCGACGCGCATGATCCATGCCATCGCCCCGAGCACGGCAATGGCTGCGACCACCCCAAGGACTATTTTCCTGACCACGATCCCAACCCCTTATTTAATGGCATTTATTATGCCAATACATTCCGAGAGGCCGGACTTGTCAAGGTTGATGTGCCGTGCATGGGAGCCATGCCTTGTAATTGTCCGCTTTAGCTGTCATGTGACGGGCCTTGTCGCCTTCCAAGTGATTTGGAACGCGACATTGGCGTTCGCGAACGGTGCGGGCCGGACACTCAGATGTCCGCCGGGTGCCCAAGATGAGGGTCAAACAGACGACCTCATAAAGCCTTCTGCGTAGCTGGAAGGCCCCCGCGATACGACCTCGTGCCATGACGCTATTCCGGATCATCCGGCTGGCTGCAGGCACTCATTTTTGAAAGTACCTAAGTGACAGAATTTACATCGCTCGGCCTTGCCGAGCCGATCCTCCGCGCGATTTCCGACGAAGGCTATACGACCCCTACCCCCATTCAGGCCAAAGTCATTCCCGCAATGCTGGCCGGCTCCGACATTCTGGGCATCGCGCAGACCGGAACCGGCAAGACCGCTGCATTCACGCTGCCGATCCTGCATGCCCTGTGTGACGACCCGATGCCGGCCAAGCAGCGCACCTGCAAGGCGCTGATCCTTGCCCCGACACGGGAGCTCGCCGCACAGATTGGCGACAACATCCGCGCCTATGGCAAGCACTCCCGCCCGTCGGTCGCGGTTATTGTTGGTGGCGCGAAGATTCCACCGCAGATCAAGGCGCTGGCCAAAGGCGTCGACATCGTTGTCGCAACGCCGGGTCGCCTGCTGGACCATGTGGCGTCCAAGACCTTCCGTCTTGATACGACAACGAAAGTCGTGCTCGATGAAGCCGACCAGATGTTCGATCTCGGCTTCATGCCGCAGATCAAGAAGATCATGAAACACCTGCCCAAGAAGCGGCAGACCATGTTGCTGTCCGCCACAATGCCCAAGCAGGTGCGAGCGCTGGCGCAGGAGTTTCTGCACAAGCCCATCGAAGTGACGGTGACGCCGAACTCAAAGCCGATTGATCGCATCGACCAGAAAGTCGTGATGATCCCGTCAGCACAAAAGCGGACGGCACTCGTCGACTATCTGGCGACACCGGATATGGAACGGGCTGTCGTCTTCACCCGCACGAAGCGCGGCGCGGACAAGGTGTGCAAGCATCTTGAGATGTACGGTTTTGCGGCGGCTGCCATCCACGGCAACAAGAGCCAGAACCAGCGCGTGCGTAGTCTTGATGCTTTCCGCAAGGGCAAGGTGAATGTGCTGGTGGCAACTGACATCGCCGCACGCGGCATTGACGTCGACGACGTCTCCCATGTTGTGAACTACGAACTGCCTCAGGTGGCTGAAGCCTATGTGCACCGCGTGGGCAGGACGGCACGTGCCGGCAAGAGCGGACAGGCAATTGCCTTCTGCGATGGTGCCGAGCGCGGCCTGCTGCGTGACATTGAACGGCTCATCAAGCGCAAAATTGATGTGTCGGACCGCCCTGCGGACAGTGGACGCCAGCTGGTGCCAGAAGAAGAACGCCAGGTTCTGCAGTCTCCGGAGCCTGCGCAGCGCAAGCCCCGTCGCCGCAAGCCAGCCCAAAACAGGAATGGCGACAAGCGCAATTCAGGCGGCAACAAGAAAGGCTCCGGCCGTCCGCCGCAGCGCAATCGCCGTCGCGGCAAGCCGTCCGCCAAGGCAAAGGCCGCCTAGGCCCCTTGCTTCCTAAGCTGCAACAACGCGCCGTCGGGTCCCAGGAGCCGGCGGCGTTTCTGCTTGTCCGGCAAAGCACTGTGCGATGGCCATCCATTTTGTTGCGACGTCGCCGGTGGTCTTGATGCTGGTGTCGGCGATGTTGCGCACCTGCGTGACGACCTGACAGAACTCTGTGGCCGTACCTTCCACCATGTTGTCCGGGTTCGGCTCATTGAACTCGAGCACTTCGCCCGACGGTAGCGTCAGCTTCACATAGGGGACGTCTTCCGGCACCGGCAGCTTGTTGACCATGTGCGTCCAGCCGAAGGTGTTCACACCCAGCACCGCGATGTTCTTGATGCGGTCTTCGTTCTGCCGCTCAACACCCAGCGTGTCATAGACCTCCTGCCCATGGGCCCAGGTCTCCATGAGACGAGCCGTGATGCTTGATCGCGCGCTCATGCTCGGTCCCGCCCACACCACGCGTTTCTTCGGGTCGGCGCCGAGAAACCGGTCTGCCATACCAGGATAGAAGTCGTGCCAGCGCTCAACGATTTCGCGGCCACTGACGCCCTCAAGTTCCTTGTTCTCAAAGTCCCGCAGGCCACCGCCGGCCACCGAGGCGCCGACACGCTCAAAGAAAGCGTTGAACGCGGCTTCGTCATTTAGGGACATGTCTGCGGCATCGTTCCAGATATGCAGATGGCCGATCACGTCCCGGATCGTCCATCCCTTGAACTGGGTCGGCTCGAGCAGACGCTCTTCCCGCAGGTCCTTGATGAGGGCATAGAGGGCATCGCTCTCAGCCTTGAAGTCATTGGGTTGATCGAACATCGGTGTTTCCTCTTTGGTGTCGCAGCCGAGGTGCC
>JANQMQ010000269.1 GCA_028279995.1 Candidatus Phaeomarinibacter sp.
CATTGCCTTTCAGGCGCTTGAGAACTTCCACTTTGAGGTTCTCAGCGTCGAGATTGATGGGCCGGTTGATGGAGAGATTGCGCTGAAGATCGTGTTGCGCGGGGCGAACCCGGACCTGCTGGAAGGCTATCCCGTCCATCTCAACATCAGCACGCAGGGGGCATTTCTGGAGTTGCTGCGGCGTGGCACCGTGGGGTTGCGCGCCCTTGATGTGGTGACCGGAAAAGAAAACCTGGACGGCCTCGATGTTGAGCGGGTGGGTCCGGAGCCGTAAGCTGCTTCCGGATTGAAGTGGCCGGCAGGCGCGGTCGGCGTTCATGCGCGGTTCAGCGAATGCGGAGCCTAATGAGAGAAATGAAAGTGTTCAGGTGGGTCTTATGAATGATGCAGCGATGAATCTCCGCCCAAGCGGGTCCCGGTCAGCTGTATACCGACAACTGCCTTTGGTCGCGGCCATTGCCGCGCTGGGCATGGCTGCCTGCTCGCCGACGATCAAGGTGCAGGCGCCGGACAAGCCAATTGAAATCAATCTCAATGTGAAGATCGAACAGGAAATCCGCATCAAGGTCGATCGTGAACTTGATGATCTGTTTGCCAACAATCCTGATCTTTTCTAAGTGCCCGAAATGCGAGAGACAAAAATGATGACCTCTGTATCCGCAAGCCACCTGTCGCCATTGACCCGCATGTTGGTGCTGTCCGGTTTTCTGGTCGCGCTGGCCGCCGCCTTTGCGGCATTTACACCCGCCTATGCTCTGACATTGGACCAAGCCAAGGCACAGGGTGTGATCGGCGAGATGTCAACGGGCTATGTCGGCTATCCTTCGGGCCCCTCTGCTGCGGTCAAGCAGCTTGGTGACGGTGTCAATCTGGGTCGCAAGGCACGGTATGGTGAGATTGCCGCCGGTCAGGGCACGTCACTGTCGGTCGTTGAACAGCTTGCTGGCCAGAAGCTCGTGCAGCAGGCTCCGGCGGGTCAGTACGTGCATGACGGTTCGGGATGGCGGCGCAAATAGCTGGCACCCGGACATCCTGATGGTGTTCCGTTTCGAGACATTCAGTCTGCCCCATATCTGGTATAGCGCACAGGATGTGCTGCGCGGTACGGGATGAGCCTGGACAGGCGGGTGGAAAATGCCAGAAACCCGGGCCGAACCTGATTCCCATTCTGTCGGCATGGCCATTGCAGCCATGATCCTGACCGCGGCTTCGGGACACATGGGGCAGCGGTTGGACATACAGGCCTGTCATGTTTGTCGCTCCTCTGGCGATTCCATCTGATCAGGCATGTGTTGCTGTCCCTCTGCGTCCTGAATGGTCCTCGTCGACCACACGCAGAGCGGTCAGGCCGGCGCGGCCCCCGGACTGTCGGGGGGCTATTCGGGAGGCCGCCGCTGGCGCATTTTATGCAGATCATCCAAAACACACCTGCAACCCGGCGCCTCCCAATTGGCGATTTGGTGCGGGTTCCGGGCTTGGCTTGCTCCATGCGGCGCCCGCGCGGTAGTTTGTTGTCTTGATTTCCTGAAGACTTCAAACGTGGTGTGCCTATGCAGTATTCCTCAGGCGATGGCGGTCTTGGCGGCCAGGTCGAAGAAGCGGCCTATTCACCGGCGCTTCCGCGGGACGTGTCCAGCCCCTGTGTCAGCTGCGATGTTCGAACACAGGCCGTATGCGCCGTGTTGTCTGATGAGGAACTGAACGGTCTTGCGAGCCTGACGCAGACCAATACCTATGAAGTGGGCGACACCCTGTTTTTCGAGGGTGACACTGCCGGTGCATGTTTCATCGTCCAGGGCGGTGCCTTGAAGCTCTACAAGCTGCTGCCGGACGGGCGCCGCCAGATAACGGGCTTTCTCTTCAAGGGCGACTTTCTGGGCATGACGCCTGTCGAGGAATATGGCTACACGGCCGAAGTGCTCGAGCCGGTAAAGGCCTGCTCACTTCCATCGGAGAAGATGCAGGCGCTGGTGGAGACCTACCCGAAGCTTTCCAACCGCCTGTTGAACCTGGCTTCCATGGAACTGGCGGTGGCGCAGGAGCAGATGCTGCTACTTGGTCGCAAGACGGCGCAGGAGCGCATTGCGTCATTTCTGCTGTGGCTGTCGCGCCGCGCAGAGGATCGGGGAGAATCTGCCAACCCGGTGCGCGTTCCCATGAGCCGGGGTGACATGGGCGATTATCTGGGGCTGACAGTTGAAACTGTCAGCCGGTCGATCACCAAGCTCAAAACCAGCGGCGTCATTACCCTGAAAGAGGGCAACCGGATTGAGATCACTGATCTGGATATGATTGAAGCCATTGCCGCCGGGGACGGGGCGTAGTTTCATTTTCCCTCGCTTCGGCCCGGCCCGCCCACGTCTAGTAGGCAGATGGATCGCCTTTTGCGATGAAGTAAGGGTTGGCAAGCCCGTCAGCGCTTTTTCCGTAAAGGAATGGCGTGCCGTCCAGCCGTGTCATGGTGCCGCCAGCTGCGGTGAGGACGGCGTGGCCAGCCGCTGTATCCCACTCCATGGTTCTGCCGTGGCGGGGGTAGATGTCCGCGTCCCCGCGGGCCACCACGCAGAATTTCAATGACGAGCCGGCCGTCACAATGTCGCGCACATTGTAGTGGTTCAGGAATTCTTCGGTCTTGTGATCGCGGTGGCTGCGGCTGGCGATGGCAACGAGGCCGTCTGCCGGCGTCTTGCGTGTTGCGATGGTGCGGGCAGATCCGGCTTCGCGCGGCTTGTGGGCATCGACCCTGATTTCATGCGCACCCAGATTCGTGGCGCCGGCATACAGCAGTTCCTTGGCAGGTGCATAGACGACCCCGGCTGTGGCAACGCCGTTTTCGATCAGGGCGATATTGACCGTGAATTCGCCATTGCGATTGATGTATTCACGGGTTCCATCCAGGGGGTCAACCAGGAAGAAACGGTCCCCGAAATCAGGTATGTGCCCGGCGGCGGCAGCTTCTTCGGAAACCACTGGAATGTCCGGGAAGGCGCGTGAGAGGCGCGCAAGGATGATGTCCTCCGCTGCCTGGTCTGCTTCCGTCACCGGTGACTTGTCGTCTTTCTCGGTAACCGCGATCGGGCTTTCGTACAGGGTCATGATGCGGGCACCGGCATCAATCGAGATATCCGACAGTTCGGACAGAAAAGACGTATCAGGCAATGGTCGGCTCAATTTTGGGAAATGTGCGCCCCGGAGTGATGCACCGGGGGAAGCAGTTGCAGGAGGCAGGAAGGGCACTCTTCTTTGCACGATCGGTTTGTGAAGTGTATCAAAAATTGGACTTGGTGATTCGGGCCCCGATCCGGGGCGGCGCAGGAGAAACAGCGTAATGGCCGGCGAATTTGCGACGAATGACAATGCAGCAGGCGCGGGAACGCCCGGCTCCGGCGGTCCGGATGCGCCGGATCAACTCGAATTTGCGGCCCTTTTGTGCTCGCGGGTGTGCCATGACGTGATCAGCCCGGTCGGCGCCATCGTCAACGGTCTGGAAGTGCTCGAGGAAGAAGAAGATGAGGAAATGCGTGAACATGCGCTGGTCCTCATCGCAAAGAGCGCTCTTCAGGCGTCGGCCAAACTGCAATATGCGCGCCTTGCCTTTGGCGCGTCCGGCTCATCGGGTGCCCATATAGAGATTGCGGACGCGAAGCGGGCTGCTGATGGCCTGATGGAGGGCGGACGCATCACCCTTGAGTGGGACACGAAGCCTTCAGCCCTTCACAAAACCCGCCTCAAACTGCTGATGAACATGTTGCAGTTTGCCACCGGCGCCATACCGCGTGGCGGCGAGCTCAAGATCATCGTGGAAAACGGCAATGACGGAATGTTCATTGTTGCAACCGGCCCTAGGGCGCGTATTCCCGAACATGCCAACCTGGCGCAGGGAGACAAGTTCGATGGGTTGCCTGACAGCCGGGCTGTTCAGCCATATCTCATCGGGCTTCTGTGCAAGCCTCTGGACGCGACCCTGAAGGTCGAGCAGAGCATGGAAGAGGGACCGGTTACCTTTGCCCTCACCTATGGTCCCAATGCGACGGTTGACGACGGGATGATCGGCTGACTCTGCATCTTTAAGTTGTAGCGTCGCCAAATTTCTCCCCATTTCACCTGTTTTTAAGGTTTCCAGCCAACACTCCGTCAATGTGAGGCAGTGTGCTGGATTGTGGCACCTGCCCGGACAATTCCGGGGTGGGACAAAATGGACGATCTTCTTCGCGAGTTTCTGACGGAAACTTTTGAGAGTCTTGATGTGGTGGACGTCGAACTTGTGAAGTTCGAACAGGATCCAAACAACGAGGCGATCCTCTCAAACATCTTCCGCCTGGTGCACACCATCAAAGGTACCTGCGGGTTCCTGGGGCTGCCGCGCCTTGAAGCGCTGGCTCATGCTGCCGAAACGCTGATGGGCAAGTACCGTGACGGTGCGGAAGTGACCGGCGATGGCGTGACGATCATTCTCCACACGCTGGATCGGATTAAGGAAATTCTGGGTGAGCTGGAAGCGACTGAAGCCGAACCGGAAGGTGTCGACTCGGATCTGATTGAACAGCTTGAGGCCTTCTCGCGTGCTGCTGAGGGGGGCGAGGCGCCTGCCGCGGAAGTAGAAGCTGCTGAGGAAGATGCGCCGATCGAAGTGGCGCCGCTTGAGCGTGAATTGAAGCCTGGTGAAGTGTCGCTTGATGAGCTTGAGCGTGCCTTCCAGGAAGCGGACGGCCCCGAGGACGGTGTTGGCGAAGATGTTGCCGACCCGACGCTTGAAGACGAAGCACCGGCGGTGGCTGCCGAGGCTGTTGCAGAAGACAAGCCGGCTGAAGCCAAACCGGCGGCCGCGGCCAAGGCATCAAAGGCGGCTGCCAAGCCTGCGGCAAAGGCGGCAGCCAAGACCGACGAAGCACCGGCACGTGAATCCTCCGTCGCCAATCAGTCCATCCGCGTGAATGTCGATACGCTGGAAAACCTGATGACCATGGTGTCCGAACTCGTTTTGTCCCGGAACCAGCTCATGGAGATGGTGCGGCGTCTGGATGACTCCGAATTCAAGGTGCCGCTGCAGCGCCTGTCGAATGTGACGGCTGAACTGCAGGAAGCCGTGATGAAGACCCGGATGCAGCCGATCGGCAATGCCTGGCAGAAGCTGCCGCGCATCATCCGCGATCTGTCCAACGAACTGGGCAAGAAGATCGACCTCAACATGGAAGGTGCGGACACGGAACTTGACCGGCAGGTGCTGGATCTCATCAAGGACCCGCTCACCCATATGGTGCGCAACTCCGCTGACCATGGCCTTGAGATGCCCGAAGAGCGGCTTGCTGCCGGCAAGTCCGAAACCGGCAATGTGACCCTTCGCGCCTATCATGAAGGCGGCCATATCATCATCCAGATCGAAGATGATGGTCATGGTCTCAATACGGATCGCATTCGCGAGAAGGTCATTGAGAACGGGATTGCGACCGCTGCAGAACTTGAAGAAAAGACCGAAGCGCAGATTCACAAATACATCTTCGCTGCCGGCTTCTCCACCGCTGCGGAAGTGACCAACGTGTCCGGCCGTGGTGTCGGCATGGACGTTGTGCGTACGAATATCGAACTGGTCGGCGGCAATGTTGATCTTGTGTCGGTTGCCGGCAAGGGCACGACGTTCACGATCAAGATTCCGCTTACGCTGGCGATCGTCTCGTCACTGATCGTTGAATCCGGTGCTCAGCGCTTTGCCATTCCGCAGCTTGCCGTTGTTGAGCTGGTGCGTGCGAAGGCAGACTCCGAAGCACGTATCGAGAAGATCAATGACACGCCGGTTCTGCGCCTGCGCAGCAAGCTCCTGCCGCTGGTCTATCTTGATGAGCTGCTGCTGCTCAACAAGAACCGCAAGCCGGACGAAGATGGCAATGTTCCGCCTTCAACGGCTGAACGCAGCGAGAGCTTCGTGATTGTGTCGCAGGTCGGCAGTGCTCAGTTCGGCATTGTCGTGGACACGGTGTTCGACACGGAAGAAATCGTGGTCAAGCCGTCTGCCTCCATGCTGCGCGACATCAACCTGTTCTCCGGCAACACCATTCTGGGTGACGGCAGTGTGATCATGATCATTGATCCCAACGGCATTGCCCAGTGCGTGAGCCGCGAAGTGGCAGCTCAGCTGGAAGATGGACCGGAACTGGATACCCATCTCATGGGCGAAGAGAAAACGTCACTGCTTATCTTCCGCGCCGGTGGCGGCGAGCCTAAGGCGGTTCCGCTGTCGCTTGTTACACGCCTTGAAGAAGTGGCGGTGGATGAAGTCGAGATGTCTGACCACAAGCCTGTGGTTCAGTATCGCGGCAAGCTGATGCCATTGCAGAAGGTTCTTCCCGAGCAGGAAATGGTCACCGAAGGACGGCAACCAATCCTCGTGTTCACCGACGACGGCCGTTCCATGGGCCTTGTGGTGGACGAGATCGTGGATGTGGTCGAAGCACAGCTTGACATGGACATCACGTCGGAAAGCCCGGGCATGCTTGGTAGTGCCATCGTGCGCGAAAAGGCGACCGAGATTATCGACGTAGGACATTTCCTGACGCTGGCATTTGAAGACTGGTTTGCCCGTGCAGATGATGGACGGTCGGAAACCGCGACCGGCAAGCGCGTGCTGCTGGTTGATGACAGCCCGTTCTTCCGCAACATGCTTTCTCCGCTGCTGAATGCGGCCGGATATCGCGTCACGACGGCGGCAGACCCTCACGATGCGTTCCAGCTGCGCGATGCAGGTGCGGTGTTCGATGTCATTGTGAGTGACATCGAGATGCCAGGCATGGACGGTTTCGATTTTGCCGAAGCCGTGAAGAGCGATGCGACCTGGGGCAACACCCCGATCGTCGCCATGTCGTCTCGCACATCGCATGAGGACATCAAGCGTGGCCATGACGTCGGCTTCTCCGACTATGTAGCCAAAACGGATCGCGACGGTCTGATTGACGTATTGCGCGAAACTCTTCAGGGCGAAGGAGCAGCAGCATGAGTGACACTGAAAACGAAACCCTGACCGAGCGTCAGCACGATCTGATCCATCTTGATGGCAATCTCATTGAGTACATCACAGTGCATGTGGGTGATCAGCTGTTCGGCATTCCGGTGACTGTTGTACAGGACGTCTTTGAGGTCCAGTCACTCACCACGGTGCCGCTGTCGGCACCTGAAGTGCGCGGCGTACTCAACCTGCGCGGCCGGATCGTGACAGCGATCGATATGCGCATCCGTCTTGGTCTTCCAACGATGGAAGAGGGTGCATCGCGGATGGCTGTGGGCATTGAAGAAGGCGGCGAGGCCTTTGGTCTGATGGTGGACAGTGTCGGTGAAGTTCTGAGCCTGTCGGCACAGGATCTTGAGCGCAGCCCGGCAAACCTGGATCCGCGCTGGCAGCAGGTGTCGAGCGGCGTGCACCGCCTGGAAAACAATCTGATGGTGGTGCTCGACGTGTCCAAGTCGCTGGATATGCAGAGCACGTCAGCTGCGGCCTAACCGCAGCAACTGGTTTCGCGAACTCTCAATTGCAGCCCGCAGCGCTGTGCTGCCGGTCGTCAAGCAGAAGGCCTAAATACCATGAAGACATGTCTTGTGGTCGACGATAGCCGTGTCATCCGGAAGGTTGCACGCCGTATTCTCGAAGAGATGAACTTCAGCATCGAGGAAGCTGCAGACGGTGCCGCCGCACTTGCTGCGTGTGACACCAAGATGCCTGACGCGATCCTGCTCGACTGGAACATGCCGGTCATGAACGGCCTGGATTTCCTGCAGACACTGCGCAAGCGTGACGGCGGCGCTGACCCTGTGGTCGTCTTCTGCTCAACAGAAAACGACATGCAGCACATCAGTGAAGCGATCAATGCCGGCGCCAATGAATACATCATGAAGCCGTTTGACCGTGACATCGTTCAGGCCAAATTCGCTGAAGCCGGGCTGGTCTAGAGCTGATGGATCAGGCTACTTCCCCAACGCGCACGCCGGCCCCGGCGTCTGCCGTCAGGACCGGCAGCGGCACAGGATCACCTGCGGCCTCGACCTCCACATCCGGTGGCGTTCAGGTCGTGGTCGTTGAC
>JANQMQ010000351.1 GCA_028279995.1 Candidatus Phaeomarinibacter sp.
CCTTCAAGGCGGCGTGGATGCAGGTGTTGCCCAAGGCGCGAACAGCGAGTGATGTGCTGCTGCTGCGCGACTACCACTCTCCCAACCTGCTGGTGCTCGACGGGCGCACGGGCCTTGAACGCGTCGGCATCATTGATTTTCAGGACGCACTGACGGGTCCTGCCGCCTATGACGTGGCGTCGCTGCTGCAGGACGCGCGCCGCACCGTGCCGGCGGACATTGAAGCCCGCCTGCTGGCCCGCTACGAAGCCGCGCGGGCGGCGCAGGATACGGGCTTTGACGCGGACGCTTTCCGTGCTGCCTACGCGATCATGGGCGCGCAGCGGAATACCAAGATCATCGGCATTTTTGCGCGTTTGCTGCTGCGCGACGGCAAGCCGGGATACCTGCAGCATATCCCGCGGCTGGCGGATTATCTGGCGCGTGACCTGACGCACCCGGCCCTGACGCCGGTCGCGGACTGGTTCGACGCGCACGTACCGCTGGAAAAAATCCGCATACCGATTGATCCCGACAGCGTGACACGATGAGCGTGAAACAATGACGACACCCATCGATACAGCCATGGTAATGGCCGCCGGTCACGGCACCCGCATGCGGCATCTGACCAAAGACAGGCCCAAGGCGCTGATCGAGGTTGCCGGCAAGCCGATGGTGGATCACGCCATCGACCGGCTCAAGGCAGCCGGCATCAAACGCATCATCGTCAACATCCATGCCTTCGCGGACCAGATGCGTGCGCATCTTGAAGCGCGCAACGACGACAGCATCATCATCTCGGACGAGAGCGGCGAATTGCTGGAGACCGGCGGCGGTATCAAGAAGGCGCTGCCGCTTCTGGGCGACAAGCCGATCATCACCCACAATTGCGATTCCATATGGGTGGAGGGCATGGGCCAGACCATTCCCCGGCTGATGGACCGCTTTGATGCCGACAAGATGGACGCCCTGCTGGTGCTGGCCGTCACCGCCAACATCGTGGGCGATGTGGCGCGCGGGGACTTCAACATGGATGCCGAAGGCCGCATCGAGTGGCGCGAGGTCAGCTCGGTCGCGCCCTTCATGTATACGGGCGTGCAGATCATCAAGCCTGAACTCTATGCGCCGGTGACCGACACTGCGTTTTCCACCACCAAGGTCTGGCGTGGCCTGATCGAGAACCAACGCGCCTACGGCCTGCGCCATGACGGCGTGTGGATGCATGTGGGCACGCCGGAAGCCCTTGAGGACGCCGAAGCCTTTTTGCGCGACCTCTAGGCGTCTGCCGCGACTCTTCGCGTCCGACTCAAGGTAGACTTGCCCTCATGGGCCAGGTCTTCACCATTCCCCCACATGTTCCGTTTCTCCCGGCCCTCGCCGAGGGGCTGCTGGCGCGCGGCGATGCGCTGGCGGCCACCACCGTGCTGGTGCCAACCCGCCGTGCCGCCCGCGCCCTGGTTGAGGCGCTGCTGGAACAAAGCACAAAAGACGCCCTGCTGCTGCCGGAGATACGGCCGCTGGGCGACGTGGATGAAGAGCTCGGCTTCACCGGCGCAGACACGGGCGACGCCGCGCTGACCATGCCGCCCGCCATCGAGCCGATGCACCGCGCACTGGTGCTGGCGCAGATCATCGCCCGCCATGCGGAGGCGACCGGCCTTACCACCATGAGCCAGGCGCAGGCCATCGCGCTCGCCGGAGAGCTGGCGTCATTGATGGATACGTTCGCCGCTCAGGATGTGCCCCTGAGCAAACTGCACGACGTGGTCCATG
>JANQMQ010000352.1 GCA_028279995.1 Candidatus Phaeomarinibacter sp.
ACGGCAAAACAGGAAAAGCCAACAGTCTGAACTCTGTGGGATACCGCCTCATGATCTCTGCGCCAGCGGTGGCGTCCTCAGAACGCTTGACCCAGATACAAACAGCCTGGGAGCAATTGCCTGCACCGGATGTGGAAGCCCGCACGGCAGAGGATCAGCGCCAGGCAAACGCAGCAGTGACCGAAGCTGCGAAAGAAATCGAAGACGAAGCGCTCAGCGCTCAGCTGGAAGCTGCACGTCAAGGCTTTGAAAGAGTCAGTGCCGAACGCAACGAAACGCGCGATAGAGCAGTGCGTGCACTTGTCCGCACCGGCGCGATTTTCGCAAACAAAGTAAAGAGTGATGAGGTGCGTCTCGCGGCCGTTCAATCGGCCTTCGACTCGGCCAAGGAAGTTCACGACCGCATCATTCAACAGTACCGCGAGGCAGAGCGGAACAATGATTCAGAGCGTGCAGCAAAGATCAGTGACACGTTGGTGCGCGCAGACGAGCAGATCGAAAAAATCGGGCAGAATTTGTCACGCCTTCAGACTGCCCGTGACCGCTCTGTCGCCTATTACGCCGACATCGTTGTATCGGTCGCCGCAGACTATTCGGTTCAGGTAGTGGCGCCTCAGCTGGATGCATTGCGGGTCGAGTTTGATGTGAAAGACAGCAGTTATCTTGAGCCGTTCGCAGAGCTTTTTGTCGCTCATATGAGCGAATACCGCCGCACTGGAAGTGCTGATACTGAAACTTGGCACCGTGCTTTGTCTGAACTCTGACTAGTGAGGATGCAGATGTTTACTCGTGTGATTAGAAAATGCGTTGTTGTATTGGTTGCCGGTTCCTTGGCCGGCGCATGTGCAAGCTCGGGCGGTGGAGGTTTTGGCTCTTCTTCCGCTCAATCTCAGGCGAATTTGACCCCTGCAGAAAGACAAATGCAGGCCAGATCAGAATCATTCAACAGCACTATCTGGGAAGGTGTCGCCATAGGTGCCCTCGGGGGCGCTCTTCTCGGCGGATTGATTGGCGGGGACTGGGAGAGTGCCGCGTATGCTGCTGCCGGTGGTGCCGTTGCCGGCGGTCTGGCCGGCAACTATCTGGCCTCCAAACAGCGCCAGTATAGCACGAAAGAAGCTCAGCTTGATTCACTGATTGCCGATGCCCGCACAAAGAACCAGCAGGCAGGTGACCTCGTCGCAGCACTTGAAGAAGTTGTGGCTGAAGATCGACGCAAACTTGTGGCTGCCAATCAAAAGTATGAGCAGGGCCTCATTCAGCAAGCTGAGTATGAAAGCGAAGTGGAAGATGTACGGGAGAACTATGAGTATATCCAAAAGCAGATTGCTGAAGGCCGCAAGCAGCACCAGGTCTTTGCAGATGCGGGTGAGAGTTTCCGGACCGCAAACCCAACCGTGGATACTTCCGCCTATGACACTGAAGTGGAACAGCTTGGCCGAAAAATTGATCGTATGACCGAAGTCTCAGAACAAATCGCGGATCCGTCGCTTGGTTAGGTCAGCGCCTCAATACATGGAGATGATGAAATGCCAAATCTTACAAGCTACGCCTTTGTAATATCCGTAGGCGTCCTAATGGCAGGCTGTGCCCAAAGTGGTGCGAACCCTGATCCGTCTCAGGGTGGATTCATCAGCGGCATACAAGGCACTGTCGGCGGTGGATATCAGCGTCGTATCGATGAAAGAGAGGACATGCTGGTCGGTGAGGAGACACAGCAGCAAGCCCTATTGGCCCGCGCCGAGAGTCTTCGTCAAGAGCGCGAACAGATTTCCTATGAACTGAACCGCGCTGAAACGCGGCTGGACAAAGTGTCCTCGCGCTTGTCTGCTTTGCGGGCTCAACTGAACAGTGAAAAAGGGCGCCAGAGCGAAGCTTGGCAGACGCTTCAGGAAGCGCAGGCCAAGCTCAAGGCAACAGAGAAGTCTTATCGTGTCGCTTCGAGCGAAGTTGCCTCACTTCCCGTCGCGGACTCACAGAAAAATGTGCGCAACATAAACGATGATCTAGGGGAGCTTGAGGCTCTGGCGAGCATCGTGGATGAGCTGTCCGCCGGACTGTGAGCAGTGGCCTGGGAGCTGCACCATGATGCATTTGCCGTATCCAAGGCTCAGGTGGCAGATAACGGGGTTGATCGTCCTATTGATCCTGAATGTGCCGTTGGCAACGCCTGCGATGTCCAAAGATGTCGTCGAAGTCGAAACCTTCAACAGTGGAGGGATGCGGCTTTGGCTTGGGTGCAAGACAGTTGGTGATCTGCTTGTCGAGTGGGAAGCTTTTGGGAGCGCGCGCCGTCAATCACCTATTCAAGTCACCTTATCTGATGGCAATGTTCACACGCTAAAGCACTCAGGAAGCGGGCGTTGCAACTTTACGGGCGGAAGGTGTGGGCAATTTGCGGGGGATTGGAATGCCATATTTAGAAGCATGGAACGCTCCCGTTGGATGTCATTTCGGCGGGACCGCGATCAAAAGACAATCATGCTTCAACCTGTTCATGAATCTGGCGTCGTTCAGTACTGCAGATATGGAGGGCCTCGACCTACTCCGTCAGTTGGTGAAGCAGATGCGATATCGTTAGACGACTTCCAAAGTGTTGAAGGCATGGTCTCCCAGTTGCGCACAGACTTGGTGATGGCAAATGAAGATATCAAAATCATCCGTGGTCAGATCAATGCTGTAAATGGAGTACTAACTAGCAGGATGACTCGCTTGGCCGAGCGACAGCAACGCAGCGGAAAGCAGTTTTGGGATGCCGGAGTTCAAGGCCTAAGTGACAATGTAAGGTCGGTTCTCGAGATCACGGCAGCCGGGCGAGCGGTGTCGTCCGGAACAGAGTTGTCGATTTTAATTGAAGAGAAAGCTGATGCCGTGAAAGCCTTCGTTTCCAGAAGAGCACGGATTGCGCGTTTGGAGGCGTCAGCGCGTGACTTTGAAACCAGATCTCTGTCCATTCAGGGACAGGTTAAACTTTTGCGCAGCAAACTAGAACAGCCCCGGCTCAATAAGAAAGACTCAGATGAGCTGACACAGGAAGTTGCTGCGCTCGAGAAGCAAGTTCTGTTGCTAAAGCATGCAGCCTCCCAATTCACAGAATCTGCGGAAGCAGCAAGGGCCCATGCGCCCATGTCTGCGCAAAGAGCGTTGGAGTACATGGATCACGCGCAATCAGAGGCTGAGGAACTACAAGAAAACCTAAGTAAGTTCAGGGGCGCATTGGCCGACCTATCAGGTAACGGCTCTGTCGAGAGTGGGCCAGCAGGTGCCGCGGGGCGGAGTAGACCGACACAGGAAGATCTGAAGAATTGGTCCACATCTTTGTGGGATGCGGGCGTGCTTTTAGGCAGGTCTACAAAAGAGCTTTTGGCAATTCAAGAGGAAGAGGAATATCTGCGTGGGCTTGGCCAGCAAGTCTCGTCGCTCTATCAAAAACTCTCCGCCAAAGTAGCGGAGCGGGACAGCATCCAGATTCAACTAAACGCTCACCTAGCTGAATTTGGTGACGTGCTGGCGCGTGCGGAATGAAGATGGTGGCATAGGTGCGTGAAAACCACGTGTGTTTTGTCCAACCTCAATCATCTCGGACTGCGGTGTAGCCTGCGATGGCGCAGGCTATTGACGTCTTGCAATCTAAAGCAGTTTCAATGGCTTGGGAGTGTCAGAGTTTCCTCCGAAGGCAATAGTTCGTCCGGTCCATGCATTCATGATGAGGCCTTGGTCCGAGACCTCGTCAACGCGAGGCCAATAAGGTGTCAGGCAAGGCTAGACCTGCAAGGCATCTCGCATATTGACTGCTGCAGTGTCTTTGGTGCGTAGCTGCGGATCCGGGTTAACCCAGTCAATGTCATAGCCCCAGCTTCTTACGGTGCGTATGTGTATTCCTGCAGCAGCTACCTTGGGTCTTGACCTGCAAATAAGGACCTGCAGCCCTTTCGGGTCGGGAGGATTGTCTCGACCCCAATAGACAAGCTCGTAAAGGCGCTCCTTGGAGATGGGAGAATGCCGGAGCAAAGTTGATACTATACGCCATTCGCCCTTCGTCAGCCCGAACTGCGGTGCCACGTCTGGCAAGAGCAACTCACGAAGTTGTCGATTTTCCTCACGTAGTATCTCAGCTGTCTCGGTGAGATTTGCAATCTCGTCCCTTTCAGTAGGTGTACAGATCATCGTGCCAACCCTTCTAGTCAGGTACGTGATCCAGTTACCTACGACCGTTTGCGGAGTTCATCGATAGAAAGTCGATTCATATGGGATACAGCGCCCCGCAAAAGGTCCATTTTGGGCACAGTTGAGTGATTGCTCTCTCGTAGCGTTGGAAGTTGTTTTTCGTGTGATCTCTGCGTTCATGATTGAGCAAGTTATGTGGGCTCGCCCTCTTACCTGTAGGGACACCGATGGCTCGATCCTCTAGTCGCTAGAGGTGTCTCCATAGCTGAACCCGCAGCCTTGTTTGGGGGGGCACTTATTTCGAAGGGGTTGGTCCAAATCGGAAGCAGTTCGCCTGGCCAGCAGACACAGTTGGACGTTAGATCAAGCAATGAACGTCGCTCTAGGCATAATAACAATCCTTACTTTGGTGCTGGGAATAGCATCCTTGACCATCTCGATGAACTCGGATGAGAGCATAAGTTCAGGTCACACGATGATTCCGATTGTTGAATTTGTTGACGATCTGAGGCCAGGACAAGATTGATTTTGGGTGGTTGTTCTCCAGCAGCTCCACGCTTGATGGTCGACAACCAGACGAGCTCTGAAGTGCCTCTTTCAGACGCTGTGCATTACCAGCCGGTTTATTCTTTGAATGAAAGCAACTGGTGGATACGCCAGCCTTTGACGCGGGTTCGTCTCACGGTTGCCAAACCTGTTCGCTTGTCGACAGCACACAGAAACGCCTTGCACCGTTTTCGATAGCTCGTCGATAACTGCCAAACAACAGCTGCTTTCAACGGGCACCGCTGAAAGCCTAAACTTGCCGATTTTCTAGGAATGAACAAACTTCAATATGATCATCTTATGCGTGGTCGCGGCGCCCAATAGATCGATCGCGAATGTGGTAGGGCAGGTGCATGTCACGCGTCACAGCTGACAGCGATCAGGCCGACTGCAATTCTCCCGAAAGCCAACCGCCCCAACGTGTTGGTATTTTCGTTGGTATGTTCAATCCATATGGCGAAAAATGGCATGAAAAACATAGGTTTGTGGAGCTGTTTGATGCCGCCCCTGGCACCATTCAATCCTTGATCACTCCCATTTCTCACAGACCGACCGCGACAACTTTAATTCGTCACGTATCGCGTATGTTTTCAGGACTGCATTTGGTGGCAACAAGCCGTCAGGAAAGGTAGTATTGGCCAACGCTAAAATCATGTGAGCATTGGCCAAAAATGACAGACGGGCAGGTTGCCGGTGAACCTCTCCGGGCGGTAGGGCGAGCCAGGATCGATGATCCGAAAACTGCTTTCAGTAAGCTGAATACGCACATCCTTGAACATGGTGTTGAAGCGCATGCCCAGAGTGATAGCCGCATCGAGTATCGGTTTGGCGAGCAGGCGATCATCCTGTCTCATGATCCAGCGCGCCTGATTGTCGAGCTTGAGGGCCCGTCTGAAGGGGCGATGGTTTTTCTACGCCAGGCGGCTGCCGAGCACTTTGCCGAACTGGTGGCTGAAACGGGCGCTGATCTCATCATGGAGTGGGATGAAGGGGCTGGCGAGCGCGGCCTGCCGCCCAATTTTCAGGAAATCCGTTTTCAGTCACTCCAGCGCCTTGCCCCCGACATGGCACGTCTGACATTTGAGGTCGATGATATCGACGCTCTGCAGGGGCGCGAGATCCACTTCCGCGTCTTCATTCCCACGTCGCCGCATCGTGAGCCGGTGTGGCCGGTGCTTGAACCAAGCGGGCTGTTGTCCATGCCCGATGGGGAAGATGAACTCGAGATCCGGTACTACACCGTGCGCGCGGTCAACACCGACAATGGCACGTTTGATATGGACATTGTTCTTCACGGCGAGGGAGCGATGACCCGTTGGGTGGATCAGGTGAAGCCGGGCGCGCGGCTGGGTATCATGGGTCCGGCAGGAGGGTTTTTACCGCCTGCGGCGGACTTCATGCTGATCGGCGGTGATATGACAGCGCTCCCAGCTCTGTCGCGCATGCTCGAAGAGATGCCCGATGACAGTCGCGGCCGTGCGGTGCTGTGTATACCCGAAGGGTTATCTGAAAAGCCCTACTCTCGTGCCCCTGACGGCATGACAGTTGATGTGCTTGAAGGTGTGCAGGGTCAGCGAGAGCTTGAAGCCCGCATCAAATCTGTGGCGGTTCCGAAGGATGCAAAAATATCGGCATGGTTTGCGGGAGAGTTTGATCAGGCACAAGCCATGCGGAAATACTTCAAGGGCACACTTGGATTGAAGAAGGACGGCCAGCTCTCAACCGCTTACTGGCGGCGGGGCGTTGCCGGTAATGAAGATTGAGCGCGCGATCCAGCTCTAGGGTGTCGGGGCTTTCAGAAGCTGAATAAGCCCGCCGATAACACCATCCGCCGTTATCACCTCTGAACTTGGTTCACCAATGGCCTGGGCTGCGAGGCAGGCCTGCGTCACGGTGCTGTAAACGGTCATGAGAGCGATCGTCGCGGGCACGTCACGCCGAACCACACCATTGCTCTGGGCCCGGAGGATTGCCTTGTGGAAGCGCTGAAAGCCAGCAGAACTCGGCCCCGCACCCTGGCCAGGATCAGCCTCCAGCAGACGCCAGGACATCATGCGCAAAGCTGACGGATTGGTTTCCCAGAACTTCCATAATGTCATGAGAAGCTGGCGCAAATCCTCCTCCGTCGGCTCCTCTATATCAAGGAGCGGACCGCCGTCCGTGAACCAATCATCGGCAATCTGTCCGGTGACGGTGTTCCACAACTCGTCCTTGCTGCCAAAGTGATGACTGATCAGGCTTTGGACACAGTCCGCGCGCCGTGCGATTGCACGCATGCTGGCACCCGCCTTGCCCTTCTCCGCAAACTCATCATAAGCCGCCTGCAGAATGGACTCCCTGGTCTGGTCCGGGGTCTCCCGCCGGTTACGGCGCGCTGCTGCGGGGTCTGTCATACAAAATGTCCGAAGTGTGTAGGTCAGAAGATCGGGTTGCGTGCAAAACTGCCTTATACAGCAACTCGCGGCGGCATGGTGAATGCGAGGGTGATGGCCAAGATGGCGATCCCGCCGGCGCCCGCGAAAACCATAGACGCGCCCACGCTGCCTGCAATCACCGCCCCAAGAGCACCGGCAATCATTGCGCCAACAGCGTCGAGACTCATAAGCGTCATGAAGTCGGCCGCATGATGCTCGTCGCGGCAAACACCCATGAACATTGATCGCCCGGCCGTGTAGCCCGCGAAGCCGAGAAATCCGATACCCAGCACATATGCAATGACCAGTGTCCGGCTGGGTGTTGTCCCAAGCTGTGTCGCCAGCACGACGTTCATGGCCAGTGCGAGAAACGCAATGATGGCGAGTGCTCTGGGCGCGCCGATGTAAGACACAACGACACCAAAGATCGATGCACCCAACAGGCCGGCTGCATTACCGCCAATCACGCCAATGATGCCGATCTCCGACAGGCTCATGCCCGCGTCAACCTGCAGGATCGCGCGTTGTGCGAAAGGAAGCGTGATCGCCATGTCCATGAGTTGGACAAACAGATACACCAGTACGGCCTGTCGGTTCCTGAACAGGCTGAGGCTGGCAAAGACCGACAACCGTTCGGGATGGGCAGGGGGGCAGCTGGGAGAACGTGGCAGGAAGACCAGCAGGACAAGTCCGAGCAGCGTAACTCCGAGCAGAGCCAGGATGCAGTACTGCCAACCCAGATCACCAAACAGGTAGAAGATGCCAAGACCCAGTATCAGACCTCCGACAGCCGCGGAGGACGCCTGTGCCGCAGCGCCTGCCGCATGCTGACTTGTTCCGAGCTGATCAAGCATCCACCCGCTTGCTGCCGCTATATACGTGCCCAGAAAACCCATCATGACCGCTGCGGTCAGGATGAGGGCGTAGGGATGTTCCGCCGGATTGAGAACAAGAAAGATACTCGATGCCGCAATGGCACCGACCAGGCTGATCAACAGCCAGCCGCGCCGGTAGCCGAGGCGTCTGAATCCATATCGATCAACCAATGGGGCCCAGAGGAAGCTCAGCGCGAAGGGAATGCCCGCTGCGAAGACAAGTCCCACGATTTCCTGCGGTTGCCCCGCCATACGTAGAAAAACT
>JANQMQ010000377.1 GCA_028279995.1 Candidatus Phaeomarinibacter sp.
GGCACCGCTTGTTGCCGGGCAGCCGGGCATTCAGGAAATGTGTAACCCAGACCGCGTCCGCGCGCTGTTCGCGGGCTTGGGATCAACGCCGGCAAAACATGATGGTCAGGCAGCCTGGCTGCTGCTTTTCTTTGCACTCTGGCATCAGCACCACGTCTTGGGCCTGCCCGCCGACGGCTCCGTCGAAGAGGTCCTGTCCACACGCACTTGACGCCTTGCTGCCGATAGGGTCCGGTTGCCCCCGAAAAACGATACGAGAACACCACGCATTCAGGAGACACCTTCATGGCCGACACATTTCGCGCCCTTATGGTCACCAAGACGGACGACGGCCAGACAGTTGAATTGAAAGACATTACGGACGCCGACCTGATGGATGGCGATGTCACGGTTGCCGTCAGCCACTCCACGGTAAACTACAAGGATGGTCTCGCGCTCACCGGGACCGCTCCCATCCTGAGAGCATCCCCGATGATTCCCGGCATCGATTTTTCCGGTGAAGTCATTTCGTCCGATCACAAGGACTGGAAGACCGGTGACCAGGTTGTGCTTAACGGTTTCGGTGTCGGCGAAGGCCACAGCGGTGGCTATGCCCAGCGGGCACGTGTCAATGGCGACTGGCTTGTAAGGCGTCCGTCAGAGTTTTCAGCTGCCGATGCCATGGCAATTGGCACCGCCGGCTATACGGCAATGCTCTGTGTGCTGGCCCTTGAGAAACATGGTATTGGACCAAAGGATGGGGACATTCTCGTGACCGGTGCAAATGGTGGTGTCGGGTCCGTGGCCATCGCCCTTCTGGCCAAGCTCGGCTACCGCCCGGTTGCCTCTACAGGCCGTCCCGAAGAAGCGGACTACTTGAAGGGCCTTGGTGCGGTTGATGTCATCGACCGCAAGGAGTTTTCTGAGCCCGGACGCCCCCTTGGCAAGGAACGCTGGGCCGGTGCTGTGGACGCAGTCGGCAGCACGACGCTAGCCAATGTTATCGCCCAGACAAAATACGGCGGAACGGTTGCCGCGTGCGGCCTTGCCGGCGGCATGGATCTTCCGGCTACAGTCTATCCTTTCATTCTCCGCGGCATCACGCTTGCCGGTATCGACAGCGTCATGGCTCCGCGCGGCCTTCGCGAAGAAGCATGGAGCCGTCTCGCTAAGGATCTGGACCTCGACAAGCTAAATGCGATGACCCGCACGATTGGTCTTGATGATGTCCAGCAGGCAGGCACCGACATCATTGCCGGCAAGGTTCGCGGCCGCCTCGTCGTGGATGTGAACGCCTAAATCGCAAATTGCAACTGATCCGGAGCGGCCCCGCCAAGAGGGCCGCCTGGTTCTTCTGGGGAGGGTGCGCACATGTCTTTGCCGCCATTTAGAAAAGTCGACTTTGTTGAAACCCGTGTGGATGTCGAACGTCGCGACGACGGCTCAATTGTGCTTGAAAACCCACATCCCATGGGTGATCCCGCGGCCAATGTAATTGAGCCGCTGAAGAAGTGGGCATTGGAAGCACCGGATCGCGTCTGGCTGGCCAAGCGGCGCCCGCCCAAAGCAGGTCAGGAGTTCGGCGACTGGGAAGAGGTGACCTATGCGCAGGCTTATGAGCGTGTCCGGCGTATCGCGCAGGCTCTCATGGATCGGGGTGTTGGTCCGGGCAAGCCCCTGATGATCCTGTCTGGCAATTCGCTTGAGCATGCCTTGATGACTTACGGCGCTATCTTGGCCGGGGCTCCTGCAGTGCCGGTGTCCCCCAGCTACAGCCTGATTTCGACCGACTACGACAAACTGCGTTACGTCTTCGAGTTGATTGAACCGCAGGCCATCTTTGTCCAGGACGGCGTGATGTTCGAGAAGGCGATGGGCGCGCTGGACATCGAAGATCTGAGCCTCATTCACGTCGAGAACCCGGGCCCCGCCTTCCATGGGTCAACGGCCTATGAGGACCTCCTCAGGACCGAACCCACAGATGCGGTGGATGCGTCCTACGATGCGCTGACCTACGACACGGTTGCCAAATACCTGTTCACGTCTGGCTCAACCGGTATGCCCAAGGCTGTCATTACCACCCATCGCATGATGTGCGTGAATTCTGTCATGGCCAGCAAACTCATAAACGAGTCACCGGACGATCCGCCGCCGACACTCATCAACTGGTTGCCATGGAACCATGTGTTCGGCGGCAACGCAGTGATCAACAATCTGCTGACGTCTGGCGGCACGCTCTATATTGACGGCGGCCGTCCTGTTGCCGGCCAGTTTGCTGAAACAATTCAAAACCTGCGAGAGGTTGCCCCGACGACCTACACCAATGTGCCCGCGGCCTATGTGATGCTGATTGAGGAACTTGAGCGGGACGACGGTTTGGCAAAGAACTTCTTCTCACGCCTACGGTCCATGGGCTACGGCGGTGCGGCGCTCAACCAAGATCTGGCCGAGCGCATGCAGGCTGTCGCCATTCGCGTCACTGGTGAGCGGATTTTGTTTACGTCTGGCTATGGGGCAACGGAAACAGCCCCGACTATCATGAGCACGCACTGGGAAACCGAGCGCATGGGCCTGCTGGGCCTTCCGCTCCCCGGCGTGCAGATCAAGCTGGTGCCTGCCGGTCTCAAGATGGAAGTCCGTGTGAAGGGCGATTGCATCACGCCCGGTTACTACAAGAACCCTGAAAAAACAGCTGAAGCATTCGACGAAGAGGGATTCTACAAGCTCGGCGACGCGGCCAAGTTCGTAGACGAAAACGATCCCAAACAGGGGCTGGTGTTCAATGGCCGCGTGGTTGAGGACTTTAAACTTTCCAGCGGGACCTGGGTCAATGCGGGGCGCACGCGGGTGCAAGCGGTAGAGGCAGGCAATGGCCTGA
>JANQMQ010000273.1 GCA_028279995.1 Candidatus Phaeomarinibacter sp.
TCTTTTCTATGATGTGCTGCAAAGTGAAGCTTTGCCCTGTATGACTGCTAGTTGAATTACTGCTTTGATTTCATTTTTAGATTAATGGATCTGTCATGAGTGCAGAGATGGAAAATTTTGGGAGAAGTAACAAGTATGTGTAGTCAAGTTCAACTTTGCTTTAAATCAGTCTAACTGGTGTTTGAGTAATGCATTGTAAAATCTTTAATTTTTTCTATTGGTTCTTAGGGTTTTGGCAAGACACATGCACAATAAAATGATATATTTTAACCTGGAGTTATGTGTTACATCATTTTTTTGCAAATTTTTATGCCAGCATCAGGCATATTTTCAATTTCCATATCCATATCCATATGTGATCACTTCTCAGAAGTTACCACCTCCCATAAGAGATTACCTGTATCCAGTCAGAGTCATAGAACTTCAATCAATATACAAAGTGTTTTATACATAATATACTTTTAGTATATACAATCACATATATGCTTTTGAGTATATATGTATGCAATTAAAATTGCATGCAATAAATTCTCTGCCAGAAAGAAGACTGCGTCAGGACCTCAGCTCCTCTTGGAAGGACCCCCTGTGGTTTGATTCTCACAAATGACAACCTTCCATAAGCAACCACTAAATCTTTGCACAGGCGCCCTTGGGTGCCATACACGGCTCTACAGTCACGTCATACACATCATCCGTTTCCGGCTGAATGCTGTCGAACAATTGCCGCCCGCGCGCGATGTCACCGCCCGTCATGGCCGCGGTAAACTGATGCCGCACGAAGCGGATACCGATTTCGAGATTGGCATCCCAGTCCGGCGCCATGCGGCGACCGATGGCATGACGCAGATAGGTCATGGTCGCTATCCGGTTGAGCGTCCCCAGACTTCTCAGTCGCAACGACAACGGGCCGGAAAAGACAAGCTTCGACATCAGGTTCACCTCGCAGAAAGACTGCACCCTTATTGTCGCGCACGAGCCCGCACCTATAGAATGAATGCGTCACTTTCCCCGCGATGCAGTGCGATGGAGTGGAATGAAGAAACCGGTCGCAAAACTGCTGTTGCCGCCCCCGCCGCTGTCCGGCTGTCTGTTCGCCGCCATCTACCGGGATACGCGCAGCGCCACGCTGTCTGACGAAGATCGGGTCAACCACTTCCCGGCATCACCGATTGTCACAATCACACTGGTCCGCAGTGGTCAGCTGCTCATCCTGCCCGCAGGCAGCAGCTGGGAAGACGCCCGCGATCTGGAGGCGATGCAACGGATCTCCGTGACACCGCCTTCCGACACTCCGATTTCAAGCTGGGCCCCAGGCGACGTCGAAGTCATATCCATCGGCATCTATCCCGACGCCTGGATGCAACTCGGCGGCGACACTGGTTTTCAGCAGATTCCTCAAAGCATCGCGGACGCGATGGACGCATTGATGGCGCACGGTGATCCTGAGACCGCATGGGCTGAATTCAACGCAGTGCTGGAACAGACATGGGCCGCCAGCAGGTCATCAAGGTCGGGTGTTGCCAGCCTGTCGGATTGGGTGCGCGGGCTCATGGCCCGCACGGTGGCATCCGGTCGCGGCAAAAGCCTGCGCTCTTTGGAACGGCGCCTCAGACGGTTCAGCGGGCAGACAAAGCGCGCGCTCGATTTCTACGCGTCTTTCGACAACCTGCACCGTGTCGCACACCAGAACCCTAAAACCCCGCTCGCCGAGATCGCACTTGAAGCGGGATATTCAGACCAGTCGCATATGGGGCGCGCGGTACGCCGCGCGACCGGGTTCTCACCTGCCCATCTCAACCAGATGATCAGGGATGATGAAGCCTTCTGGTGCTACCGGGTGCTAGGCGAGCGGTTTTGACCACGCATAAACCTGTCATCCCGGACTTGATCCGGGATCGTTGCATGCAGCAACGATATTGTCCTGCAAGCGATCCCGGCGCGATGGCCGGGATGACAGCAAGGAGGGGCAGCAGGCGAGGTCACAGAACCTGGACTATGGCTTTTGGGCGTGTTGGCCTAGAGTCGTGACATCGCACCAAGCCCGCTGGCTGGGACCACACGCTCAGGACATCCACCCATGTTCATCCCCATTCACGATGACAATCCGCTCAAGGTGATCTCGTTCCAGCGTGTCACTGTCGCGCTGATCATCACCAACGTGCTGGTGTTCTTCTGGCAGACTTCCCTTGCCCCCGGCGAGATCATTGCCGCCGACCAGACCTTCGGTGTTGTGCCCGCAGCCCTGCTAGGCGGCCTGCCGGACTTCGGCAACTTCCCTGAAGAGCTCGCCCTCATCACCTACATGTTCCTACACGCAGACGTCTGGCACCTCGCCGGCAATATGCTCTTCCTGTGGGTGCTCGGCGACAATGTGGAAGATGATCTGGGCCACATGCGCTATCTCGTCTTCTATCTGCTCTGCGGCATCGCCAGCGCGCTTCTCTTCGCCGTCATCAAGTCTGATTCGACCATTCCCCTGATTGGCGCCAGCGGCGCCACGTCCGGTCTCGTCGCCGCATATCTCCTACTGCACCCCCGCGTGAAGATGTGGGCCGTCGTCCTGCTGCGCATTCCCATCTACATCCCGGCCTGGGGCGTTCTGGGCGGCTGGATGGCCTTTCAGGTTGTGATGGTGGTCGCGGACCCCGGCAGCCCCACCGCCTGGTGGGGACATATCGGCGGTTTTCTCGCCGGTTTGGTGCTGACACCCTTCCTGAAACGCGCAGATGTGCCCCTGTTCGGGCGCAAGCCTGCCGAGGCTGACACCGGTGCATCCAACTGACGCAGGCCAATCCCCCTGCGCAAATCTGGATTTACTGATTTCCCGCGATAAATCACGCCTCATACGGTGCGTCGGCCCGCGTTGACTCACCTTTAGGGGGCAAGTAGGTTCCCGCACCGCAACAACACTCGGTGAGCGATCACCGGGTTTGCTTGGTTTTCCGCTCGCGCCCAAGGTTTGCAAAACCAAAGCGCGGCATCAAAACGAAGCTCCCTGACAAGTTTCGCAATTCCGGAGATACCCTCCATGAAAGTGCTCGTGCCGATCAAGCGCGTGGTCGACTACAACGTCAAAATCCGTGTGAAAGCGGATCAGACCGGCGTTGAACTCGCCAACGTGAAAATGTCGATGAACCCGTTCGACGAAATCGCCGTTGAAGAGGCTGTCCGCCTCAAAGAGGCCGGAACAGCCGACGAAGTCATCGTCGTCTCCATCGGCCCGCAGCAGGCTCAGGAAACCATCCGTACTGCTCTGGCCATGGGCGCCGATCGCGGCATCCTGGTGAAGACGGACGACACGGTTGAGCCCCTCAACGTCGCCAAGATCCTCAAAGGTGTGGTCGAGGCTGAAGGCCCCGAACTCGTCATCCTCGGCAAGCAGGCCATTGACGACGACGCCAACCAGACCGGCCAGATGCTCGCAGCATTGCTCGGCTGGGCTCAGGGCACCTTCGCTGCCAGCATCGAGAAGGCCGACGGCAAGCTCAATGTGGTGCGCGAAATCGACGGCGGCACGCAGACCGTTGCTCTCAACCTGCCGGCCATCGTCACCGCTGACCTGCGCCTCAACGAGCCGCGCTACGCCTCCCTGCCCAACATCATGAAGGCGAAGAAGAAGCCGATTGATGAAAAGGCACCGGCAGACTTCGGTGGTGACACCGCAGCCCGCCTGAATGTCCTTAAAGTGACCGAGCCGCCGGAACGCCAGGCAGGCATCAAGGTCGAGACCG
>JANQMQ010000446.1 GCA_028279995.1 Candidatus Phaeomarinibacter sp.
CAAGGCCCTGTCAATGCTTGATCTGCACAACCCGGAGCTGAACTGGGTTGTGCAGATCAAGCATTGACAGGGCCTTGGGACCAGGGTTCTCCGCTCCCACACGCATCAGTTCGATGTTGAGAATGGCATAGGAACGATTGGAAAGGATGACTGTCACCACATCCAGCTTCTCTCGGGCCATGGTCCACAGTGCCTGAAGGGTGTACATCGCGCCACCGTCGCCATGGAAACACACGACTTTCTGGTCCGGGCAGGCCAGAGCAGCACCAGCAGCAAGCGGCAGTCCCTGGCCGATTGAACCGCCTGTCAGTGTCATGTGGTCATGCGGGGCAGCGGTCTCGGTATAGATGTTGGTGAACAGGCCTGCGGTCGCGCCTTCGTCAGACACAACTGCACCTTCCGGCAGGAAGTGTGCAATGGCACGACCAACACCATCCGCATCAAGGGTGCCGGATGCGAGATCGGGCTTGGCCAACTCGACGTGCTCTGGCGCGTGAGCCGGCGCGCCGACGGCCTCTGCCAATGCGTCGAGAGCGGCCATGCCGTCCTCCTCAGGACGGGCAAGAACCAGCGTCTCGGCGTCGGGCGGTGTCAACCAGCTCTCCTTGCCTGGATAAGCAAAGAAGGCGACCGGGTTCTGCGAGCCGCACAGCACGAGTTGCTCTACTTCTGCAATGTGCTCAACGGCTTGCTCAGCAAAGTACGGCAGGCGCTCAATCTTCACGCGCCCGGCACCGCGCTGCATGCGCGGTGTGAACGTATCACAAAGGACACGGGCACCGGTTGCGGCCTGGATGCGGCCGGCAAGTTCAAGTCCATCTGCAAGCAGTGTCCTGCCGCGCAAAAGAATGGCCGATTTTTTTCCGTTTTTGAGAGCTTCCGCCACCTTGTCGATGACTGATCCATCGACCGAACTGAATGGCGCAATGTCAACTGGATCAGCAGCACCGTCTGCATCTAGCCAAGCTGTGTCGGCCGGCAGAATGAGCGTAGCAATACCACCCGGTGCGCTCATGGACGCGGCATAGGCGCGCGCGCCAGCGGCCGCCACATCCTTGGCGTCTTCCGTTGTCTCGAGCCATACGGAATTGGGGCGCGCAACAGAAGCGATGTCCGAGGCCAGCGGCGCATCATATTGCCGGTGATAGGTCGCGTGCTCTCCCACGACATTGATAATAGGTGTTGCAGCGCGACGGGCATTGTGAAGGTTGGCAAAGCCGTTGCCCAACCCCGCTCCCAGATGCAGCAGGGTGGCAGCAGGTTTGCCGGCCATGCGCCCGTAGCCATCAGCCGCGCCTGTTACAACACCTTCAAAAAGACCAAGGACAGGTCGTATGCCGTCAATCCGGTCAAGGGCGGCGACAAAGTGCATCTCGGATGTGCCGGGATTGGAAAAGCAGACTTCGACACCGCAATTGACGAATGTCTGAACCAGGCTCTCTGCACCATTCATATGACCTACTCCCTGTTATCTTTTGTTATGGCACTGCACCGCTGCGGGGGCGGGTGCCTATGCCAATGAGTTATACACCAGCCGTCCCAGTACGAAGAGGCCGAAAGATACAATCAAGACGCCAGATACACGATTGATGAGCATCAATGTTTGATCTGTCATCCGGTGCCTCAACAAGCCAACCGTCATGGTGACGCCAAGCCACCACAATGCCGACCCGACAAACACGGCTGCGACCAGCAGCGTCGCTGTCACAAGGCTCGGCTCGGATGTCACCAAACCGCCCACACCACCGAAGATTGCGATGAACCCCAGCATCGTGGCCGGGTTGGTAATGGTCAGGACAAAGGTCGCCAGCACGGCCGCTGCCAGTTTGCTGCTTGTATTGGTGCTCACTGTTTCGGAATCCGCAGGCTTGCTG
>JANQMQ010000454.1 GCA_028279995.1 Candidatus Phaeomarinibacter sp.
GTCCGTCGATCAGGCGATATCGGAAGTCTTCGGGAATGTCGGCTCCGGCCTCGTCACCCTCCGGCCAGATCACGTCAATCAGCACTATGTGAGGCAGCAGATCGCGCAGGACCAGCGGGTCGATCAGGTCTACATGCGGCAAGCCCTCGCCCTTGGCGTGAGACCGCCAGAACGCAAGACCTTCCTTGGTCTTTGCCTGCACCAGCGCATCAATTGGCTTGATCAGCTTTGGTGGTGCGCCGCCTGGGCTGGAACCTGTTTTTTCCGTGTTCACGCCTTACCTGCACGAAGACCGGCCACATCTTTTTGTGGCCATCGGCACTGTGATATGACACCGGCAATTGAGAAAACGCTAAATTTCTGAAGTGGATTCAAAAAATGGATATTGCACCGCCCGCCGGTCTTGAAGGGTGGGAAAAATGGCCGTCTGCCGAGCCTTACGAGGATATGGCCGGCCCGTTTTTCTACAAACGCATGCCGCAGGGCGTGGTGTCGGCCTTCAAGGTAGACCCTAAACACCTGAATGGCGGTGGCGCCATTCATGGCGGCATGCTGATGACGTTTGCTGACTATGCTTTGTTCACAATCTCACTTGATGAATTAGACGGCACACACGGTGTGACAATCGCACTAAACGGCGAATTCACGGCAGCCGGTCCTGCTCAGGGCATCGTTTTTGCGTCCGGCGAGGTCGTGCGTGAGACCGGGAGTATGATATTTGTACGTGGAACCATAACATCTGACGATCCGTCTACCGGCACTGTGCTTCTCAGTTTCAGTGGCATCGTCAAGAAGCTGAAGAAGCGCACCTGATGCACCTTCCCCTGCTCTCCATCCTTGACCAATCCCCCATTCGTGCTGGCGGAACATCTGCCGATGCCCTGAATGAGACCGTGGAGCTCGCCAAACGCTGCGACGCACTGGGATACCATCGTTACTGGGTGGCGGAGCATCACAACACCAGGTCCTTTGCAGGATCGGCACCCGAGGTGCTCATTGCCCGCCTTGCTGCCGAAACCAGGACAATGCGTATTGGGTCAGGCGGCGTGATGATGCCGCATTATGCACCGCTGAAAGTAGCCGAGACGTTCCGCCTGCTTGAGACGCTCTATCCCGGCCGCATTGACCTTGGGCTTGGCAGGGCGGCAGGAGCCGAGCCGCGCACGACGGCTGCCCTCATGCCCGGTCCCAAGGCGTATCCGCTGGAGGTATTTCCCCAGCAGGTCCAGCTTCTCACGCAGTTCCTCGAGGATGCTACGGGTCTTGAGGGGGATGCGGGCGGCTTTCCCGAAGACCATCCTTATCGCGGCATACATGCCTCTCCCATGGGGCCGGGCGTGCCGGAGATGTGGCTGCTTGGATCCGGGGGCGACAGCGCCATGCATGCAGCCCTCTTCGGCCTGAGTTATTGCTACGCGCATTTCATCAACCCGGAGTCGCCTGCCCGCGCGTTTGAAACCTATCGCAAGAACTTCAAGCCCTCGCGTACCCTGAAAGCACCGCGCGCCGCCATGGGTGTTTCGGTCATGGTGGCGGATACGGAAGAAGAAGCCCACCGCATCTGTGCCAGCCGCAATCTGTGGGTCCTTTGGATGATGCAGGGGAAGT
>JANQMQ010000463.1 GCA_028279995.1 Candidatus Phaeomarinibacter sp.
GTCCAGCTTCGTTTCGCTCATAATGCGATCGAGCAAGACACGGTCGCCGACGTCACCGCGCACAAGCGTGACACCGTCAGATATGACGTTTTCAAATCCGGTTGAGAGGTTGTCCAGGACGATCACGTCCTCGCCGCGATCACGCAACGCCAGCATGGTGTGACTGCCGATGTATCCGCAGCCGCCTGTCACCAACACCGCCATGATTGCCCCCTGTTGATCAACTGGTCCGGTTGGTGGGTCTCCCGGCCTAACAGGGCACGGGACTAGCTACGAACGCCAGCCAGATCCGTTTCCATCATGTCAGAAACCAGTTGCTGAAACGTGACTTTCGGCTCCCAGCCTAATTCGTCACGCGCCTTGCCTGCGTTACCAAGCAACGAACTCACTTCAGCGGGACGGAAGAACCGTGGATCCACTTCAATGAGCACATCGCCGGATTTGGCATCAATGCCCCGCTCTTCGACACCCACACCGGACCATTCGATCTGCCGGCCGACATGCGAGAAAGCCAGTTCGGCAAACTCACGGACACTGTGATCCTCGCCTGTCGCCAGCACATAGTCAGACGCTTCGTCCTGTTGCTGCATCAGCCACATGCCTTCGACATAGTCCTTGACGTGCCCCCAGTCGCGCTTGGCGTCCAGATTGCCCAACCGCAAAGTACCACCAAGACCGTTGTGCATTCGCGCAATACCGATGGTGATCTTGCGGCTGACAAAGTCCTCGCCGCGGGTCGGGCCTTCATGGTTGAAGAGGATTCCGTTGGAGGCATGAAACCCGTAGGCTTCGCGGTAATTCACCGTTGTCTGAAACGCATGGTGTTTCGAGATCGCATAGGGGCTGCGCGGCTGAAACGGTGTCGTCTCGCTCTGCGGCGTCTCCTGCACATTGCCGTACAGTTCGGACGTCGATGCCTGATAGAAACGAACAATGTCGCCCATCCCCAGCAGCCGTATGGATTCCAGCAGCCGGAGCGTGCCCAGCGCATTTACGTTTGACGTGTATTCCGGTTTGTCAAAGCTAATCTTGACGTGGCTTTGCGCAGCCAGGTTGTAGACCTCATCCGGTTTCGACGCCGTCAGGGCCTGCACCAGGCTCGCCCCGTCGGTCATATCGCCCGTGTGAAGCACAATGTCCTTGCCGATACGATCAGCACCCACCACTCGTTGCAGACGCCCGATGGTCGACGTTGATGATCGGCGCATCACGCCATGGACGCTGTATCCCTTGTCCAGCAGGAGTTTGGCAAGATAACCGCCATCCTGGCCGGTGATCCCAGTAATCAGTGCAGTCTTATTCGACATAGCGTGTGGTGTTTCTCAGGAGTTCATGTGTGGGTATGGCATAAACCGCGAACAGGCCTGTTGGCAAATTCTCGTTGGCGATTTGCTTGGGCGCACAAATACCTGAAAATCAGCCTTTAGCCTGGAGGTTTTTGCAAGTCCGGCGTAACAACCGGCGAACCCGGTGTGAAACCGCAGGGCGATGAACTGCCTTAGGCCCTAGTGGTCCCGAGAATAGGCAGCCGGGTTCTTTGCATGGAAAAGCTTTTTGTCTGCCCGTTGCACTCCATCCCAGTCCTTGTGCGCAAGAGCCGAAATCTTCGAAAGCCGCAGCAATGGTTCGACTTCGTCGCCAAAAGTCTTCACAAGGCGCCGCATATCAGCATTTTCAGCCTCAAGGCGCGCATGAATGCGCGCATTGAACGCGATAGCCCGCCTTGCTGAATACTGCCGCCACCAGCGCCGAAGCATGACCTAACCCTGCCGCCAATCGAAGTCCCAAAATGGCACATTGCGACGATGGGCAAAAGCCGTTTGCCGACAAAAGGTTAAACCCTGAAATTGGCCTCGACATAGTCAACAAGCTGCTGCACGCAGTCCTCAATATCGCAGTTTGAGGTATCGACCGTCAGTTGAGGGGCATCCGGAGCTTCATACGGGGCAGAAATCCCGGTGAATTCCTTGATCTCGCCCGTACGCGCCTTCTTGTAGAGACCCTTGGGATCGCGTTCTTCGCAGGTTTCCAGGTCAGCTGCGACATACACCTCATGGAACTGCTCACCCGCTGCTTCGCGCGCCCGATCGCGGTCGGAGCGGTAGGGCGAAATGAACGACGTGATCGCAATTGCGCCGGACTGTGCGAACAACGCCGAAACTTCACCAACACGGCGAATGTTCTCCGCACGGTCTTCCGGTGAAAAGCCCAGATTGGCATTGAGCCCATGGCGCACATTGTCGCCATCAAGCACAAACGCGTTCATGCCCTTCTCAAACAGACGCTTCTCAAGTTCCACAGCCAATGTTGACTTGCCGGCACCAGACAGCCCCGTCAGCCACAGCACGCCACCCTTGTGGCCGTTGCGCACCGCACGGGCATCCAGTGTGATGCCGTGCTCAACCTTGGTGATGTTGGTGGACTTCTGGGTGATCAAATCGCGCTGGTCGGCATAGCCTTCCATGGAGATGATGCCGCCACCGGAAATGTCATAGCCGTCGATGAGCACGAAGCGACCGGTGCGCGGACTGTCCACAAAGCTGTCCAGCGCCAGCATCCGCTTCGACCGTAGAACAATCTCCGCCACCTGGTTACGCTCAACCTTGCCCGCATCCGTCGCAGACAGATCGGTCGTGTCAATAATCCGCTCGATCTCCTGCACCTGAACCCGTGCTTCAAAGGTGTTGAGCTTGATCTTGTAGGTCTTGCCGACACTCAGCGGCTCCTTGCCAAGCCAGAACAGCCGGGCACGGAACACATCGGTTTCAACCGGCGCTTCTTCCACATGGCTCGCCATATCGCCACGCTCAACGAAAATCTGCTCGTCCAGCGTCACACCGACACTCTCCCCGGCCTGCGCCGAAGTCGGGTTCACGAATTCGCCTTTTGAGGACCAGCCTTCGATGCTGGCAATCTTTGCGCTCTTGTTGGACGGCGAGAACACCAGTGTGTCACCAACGCTCAGCGATCCGGCCTCGATGCGCCCGGCAATGATCCGGCGCGTATCAAACTTGTAGACATCCTGAATGGGGAACCTTAGCGCCTGGTCCACAGTCGGCGCAGACGGCAGGAAGCTGTCCAGCGCCTTCACGATGGTCGGCCCCTTGTACCAGGGCATATTGGCGGACTGTTCGGCGATGTTGTCGCCTTCACGCGCGGACACCGGGATGACGAATGTCGGCGTCACACCAATGGACGTCAGGTAATCGCGGTACTCTTCCTCGATGAGGTCGAACTGCTCCTGCTCATAATCCACCATGTCCATCTTGTTGACGGCCACCGCCACCTGACGAATGCCCATCAGGTGCAGCAGATAGCCATGACGGCGCGACTGCTCACGTACACCTTCGGCGGCGTCAATGATCAGCAGCGCCGCATCAGACTGCGCCGCGCCGGTGATCATATTCTTGAGAAACTCTTTGTGACCCGGCGCATCAATGATCGTGTAGTCACGCTGCTCCGTCTTGAACCAGATCTGCGACGTATCAATGGTAATGCCCTGATCGCGCTCCGCCTGCATGGCGTCCATCAGGAACGCCCACTCAAACGGCATACCGCGACGTTCGCACATGGCCTGAATGGCCTCGTACTTGCCTTCGGGCAGTGATCCGGTGTCGTGGAACAGCCGGCCGACCAGCGTTGACTTACCGTGGTCCACATGTCCCACGATCACGATGCGCAGAAGATCACGTACACGCTGCGCCAGAGCAGCTTCGTCTTCGTTCACTGAGGCGAGATTGACTGATGTGTTGGTCATGTTTCCTGCTCCCGCCTACATGTAACCGTCGGCACGAAGGCGCTCGAAAGCATCTTCGGAGTCGTGGTCCATGGCGCGGCCCGCGCGCTCTTCGGTCTTGATGGTTTCAAGCTCGGCAATGATTTCTTCGATGTTCGATGCATGGCTGTCGATGGGGAAAGTGATGCCCTTCTCACCCAGCGAGCGGAACCGCTTGCCGTCCTTGGCAAAGTAGAGAGGTACCAGCGGAATTTCCTCACGCTGGATGTACCGCCACACGTCGAGCTCCGTCCAATGCAGCAGCGGATGAATACGGATGTGCGTGCCTTCGGGATAGTCCGTCTTGTACTGGTCCCAGAACTCCGGCGGCTGGTCGCGGAAGTCCCACTGACCGTCCAGGCCACGCGGGCTGAATACACGCTCCTTGGCGCGCATGGACTGCTCGTCGCGGCGGGTGCC
>JANQMQ010000464.1 GCA_028279995.1 Candidatus Phaeomarinibacter sp.
CTGAAACATCCCCTGTCACACCGACCACTTCCGTGTCTTCGAAGATGTCTGCCAGAATCTCCGTCAGCAGTTCGCCGGTCGCGGGGGCAAATTCTGACATTTTCAGCATTGCCCGGTTGCCGGCTGCAATCGCTCCAATGAGCGGAGACAGGGCCAGGAAAATCGGGAAGTTCCAGGGCACGACGATGCCCACCACGCCGACCGGCTGCAATTGTACGTAGACAGATGCCGGCATCAGCATTGGTGGCACATGACGCTTTTGCGGTTTCATGAAGCGCCTGAGGCGCTTGCGGTAGTAGGCGATGCCTTCAAGCAGAGGCCCGATTTCGACAAGGTCGGTTTCAGCATCGCTCCGATTGCCGAAGTCTTCGCTGACTGCCGCGACCAGTCGCGTCCGATTATCAAGCAACGCGTTATGCAGCTTGTCGAGCCGCCGCAAGCGCGTCGCACGGTCTGGCATCGGGTCGTCAAGGAACGCTTTCTTCTGCGCAAGCAGAAGTTCTTCGAGGTCCGGTATGTGCTGGTCTATTGGCTGTGTTGCTGGCTGAGACATCGGATTCCTCTGAGCTACGGACTGCCACCGTCACATGCGCCGTCGGCATTGCGATGACATAACGCAACACACCAAGCCTGCAGTGGAGACAAATTTTGGTTTATTTTTTAAACCGAAATTTGGGGCGGCGCAACAGCGCTGAGGTTCAGGAGGCCCTATCGCACCCGCTGCAGCAAGATATTCATAGGCTTCGTGAGGGAAAATCTGGCCCGAGGAAATCGTGTGCCTGATTGTTCAACTGCATGCCGAAACGGCACAGGCGCCTATGCCTAGGCTGTCAGAGACACCGAATGTGTCCGAACTCAGCTGGCGAGCGCTGCAAGGATCGCTTTTTCCATTCGGTCGCGGGCTACCTCATCAGCACCCGGCCCCGGCAATGCGGCAATGCCGTTCCATTTGAGCTTTCGGCCATCGCTTCCAAGGAGCTCCACTTTTTTGAGCTTGCGGCCTGTCTTGCGCTCAATCAGGTGTACCGTCTCGTCACCGCGCTTCCGCAGATGCTCGTTACTCCACTGCACCATGGCAATGAAAACAGTTGCGAGTGACTGGCCTTTTTTCGTGAGATGATAGGCATATCTTGGTCCGGCAACGCCCACATCCTCGCGTTCGAGAATGCCTTCCTCTACAAGACGTGAAAGCCTTTCGCTGAGAAGGTTCCGGGCAACACCGATGTTGCGCTGTATCTCGGTAAATCGCGTCGCACCGTAGAATGCTTCGCGCATGATCAGGAGTGTCCACGGATCACCAAACATGTTGAGAAAGTCGGCAATCGGGCAGGTCAGCTGATGGCGGTCGTTCATGAAGCAGCCTCAAGACACGGCAGGAAAGATCGAACACAGAGTCATGCCTAGCTTGTAACGCATTCACATGCCGCAACGCACTATCGATCCTGGTACTCATTTTTTAGTTGATATTTTAAACCAATATCATAGGGTCCGCGCCCGACAAAGACCAGCCCGCAGAACCGCTCACCGCAGATATTGGTCAACGAAGGCCTTTGATCGCCGACCGACGACTGTCTTGCGCTCACCGAGCTTAGAAAATAATCGCCGAGGCAGGAACAGAGGTATGCAATGACCAAGACGCTCGACTTCATCTTCGATTTCGCAAGCCCGAATGCGTATCTCTCCTATCATGCGCTGCCGCCGATCCTTGAACGGACTGGCGCGCAGGTGAATCTGATTCCCTGCCTGCTCGGCGGAATCTTCAAGCTGACGGACAACCAGGCGCCGATGATGGCTTTTGCCAACATCAAGGGAAAACTTGAATATGATCGCATCGAGATGAATCGCTTCATCAAGCGTCATGCCTTGTCCGCGTTCAAGCCGAACCCGCATTTTCCCGTCAACACGCTTCTCATGATGCGCGCGGCAACGGCAGCTGAAATGGAAGGTCGTCTTGACCAGTACGTGGAAGCCGGTCTCAAACATATGTGGGAAGACGGTCTCAAGATGGACGATCCGGATGTGTTCGCCGCAGCTATGGACAGTGCCGGGCTTGACGGCAAGCACTTGCTTGAGCGTGCACAAGCCGATGAAGTAAAGGCGAAGCTTCTCGAGCGAACCTCAGCCGCAGCAGAGCGCGGTGTTTTTGGCATACCGACATTCTTTGTGGGCGATGAGATATTCTTTGGCAAAGAGCGCTTGGGCCAGGTCGAAGAAGAACTTTTGAAGTAGGAGAATACGATGTCTGATGTCGCAGTTGTTCTGGGTGTGGGTGTACCTGATGGTGTGGGTGGAGCCGTTGCGCGCCGCTTTGCGGATGAAGGCATGCTTGTTGTTGTTGCAGGTCGGACCCAAAGCAAACTGGATGAGACAGTCGACTGGATCAGCGCGTCGGGCGGGAACGCTGTCGCAGTGACGGGCGATCTGACAGATGCAAGTGATCAGGACAGGCTTTTTGCCGCAGCGGCTGAAAAGGGTGACATCAAGACAGTCATCTACAACGCCGGCAACAATGACCCCATTCCTTTTGAGCAACTGACGGAAGACACCTTCGAGCAGTTCTGGCGCATTTGCTGCTATGGCGCGTTCTTGACTGCCAAGAGAGCAATCCCGCTCCTCAACAATGGTTCTGGCGGCTCGCTGCTCTTCACAGGTGCTTCCGCATCGACACGCGGGCGACCCAATTTCGGGCACTTCGCCTCAGCCAAGGCTGCTCTGCGCAATTTGGCTCAAGCCCTGGCTCGCGAATACGGGCCGCAGGGCGTCCATGTCGGCCATGTCGTCATTGACGGCATCATAAATGGCGACAATGTTCGCGGCCGCTTTGGCGAATATCTTGAGAATCTCGGGGACGATGGCGCGCTGGCCCCTTCCGATATCGCCGATGCCTTCTGGATGCTTCATATCCAGAAGAAGACGGCCTGGTCACATGAAATCGATCTGCGGCCGCTCAAGGAAAACTGGTAGCATTCCCGCAAAATCATGCGTGTGCGGATGGGTTGGCGCTCGCGCAATGCACCGACCTGCGGTGCTTAACAAGATTGGCACGATATGACCTTATTCGCTGCCAGACTGATCGATACCGTCTCTCCCAGATGAAGAAGACTTCTTTGGAGGATGAGACAATGACGACAGCAATCACCGTCACGCCAAGCGGCCAGGGATGCGGTGCCGAAGTGACCGGCGTCGATATTTCGAAACCTCTGGCACCCGAGGTCGTGAAGGAAATTCGTGACGCCTGGCTTGAGCATCACGTCCTTGCTTTCCCGAACCAGAAGCTGGACAGCGACCAGTTTGAGGCGTTCGCGCACAATTTCGGCGAGTTTGGCGAGGATCCGTTCTTCAAGCCAATTCCAGGCCGCCAGCACATCGCAGCCGTGCGCCGCGAAGCAGATGACACCAATCAGATTTTTGCCGAGCACTGGCATGCCGATTGGAGCTTCATGCAGGAACCGCCAAGCGCGACCTTCCTGTACAGCCTCGATATCCCGCCCCACGGTGGCGACACGCTGTTTTCCAACCAGCACCTTTCGTTTGAAAAGATGCCGGATGACATGAAGGCAAAGTACGAAAACCTGACTGCCGTCCATTCGGCCGTACTCGGCTACTCACCGGAAGGTATCTACGGGGATACAGAGAAGAACGGGGCGATGGACATCGTTCCCTCTGAGAAGGCTTATGAGCGTCACAACCATCCGCTGGTTATGCGTCATCCCGAGACGGGCGAACTGGGCTTCTTCAGCGGCGTTTCGTATTTCATTGGCTTTGACGGCGTGCCGGACGACGAGGCGTCAAAGCTGATCTTTGATCTCAACGACTGGCAGTCAAAAGAAGAGTTCATGTACCGCCACAAGTGGGAAGAGGACATGCTGGTGATGTGGGACAACCGAAGTGTCGTCCACAAGGCGACCGGTGGGTACGAAGGCCATCGCCGCGAACTTCACCGTATTACCATTTACTAGCAACTTTCTGGTTGGGGCAGGCGCCGCGCTACTTCGCTTTACGAAATGCACTCGGCGTGTGCCCCGTCCAGCGCTTGAACGCCTTTCGAAAGTTGGACACGTCGTCGTACCCGCATCTTTCGGCAATTTGCTCGACTGAAAGCTGGGTAAATCTCAGATACTCAACTGCCACGGACCGTCGAAGTCTGTCGATCAGTGACTGAAATGACGCTCCTTCTGCTTCAAGCCGCCGGTAGAAAGTCCGCAAAGACATGTTGAATTTCGCGGCGATGGTTGCAGCGTCTACACCGTCTTCCAGGTAGGGCAGAGAGAAACGCATCACTTCCTGCTGGATGCCGCTAAGACCACCATTCTGTTGAATGAGAAGCTCACAATAGTCTGTGTGCAGTTTGGCAACATCCGGAACAGCCGCAGCGCAGGGTTCGTCGAGCACACTTGCCTCAAAATGCCATTCAAGCGCCTCACTGCCGAAGGTAGCCGGGCAATTGAGTATCTCTGGATAGAGCTCGGCATAGCCTGGCTTTGGATAGGGAAACTGCATTGCGATGGATGGAAAACTGCGCCCCAGCACGGATGACAGGATTCTGGTTTGCGATGCACGCCAGTATTCCGCGACGAACGGCAACACTTCACCCAACCCGTGTGGCTCATGGGACCAAAGCACACCAACGCCGTCTTCGATTTTCCAAGAGATCCTGAACACCGCGCCGGTCATGCTGATGAAGTTGGCGTAGACATCGAAAACGCTGCGCATGTTGCGACTTGAGGCAAGCGCATACCCATATGCCCCGTAGTTGCCGATGTTCTGGCGCGCGCCGGCCAGCAAGCCCGTCTCCGGTTTCACCGATAGCTCTGCAGCAGCCCGGAACAGATCGATCCGCTGTTGTTGATTCAGACGTCCCGCATCCGGGTCAATTGATGCGTGTCCCAAGACCTCGGCCTCGGAGATGCCTTGAGCCGACAACTCTTGAAACAGGGCCGGGAAGCCGAATTGGCTAATGGAGGACATCTGCTGTTCCTGCCAAGAACGCATCATTGATAGGAGGCGTCAGCGGACACGCCTCCGGGTGGGCCGAGTCGCTGCACGACTGTAGCAGTGCTGCATGCCGTTTCCCTTACCCAAGAGTATGTGTCTTGAGACCACGATCCAACAATGGTCATAGCTTTGCTAACGGACCGCCTCCGGCTTCTGACACAAGGGAGACAGAGCTCGACTAAGGTGCAAATTCAAAAGCGCCTGGCACGATTTGATTGTGCGACCTCTGCCTTCAGACGGCGCCAGTGATTGAACCCTATGGACGGTTCCAAATTGTACACAATCGAAATTCATGCAACGTCTAAGCCACTGATTTATATATTTCTGACGGTCTGGCTCGCCTCCGCCTGGCTCCACCATTTCTTTCAGATGCGCTGTCACTTGAGGTTTTGGCATCGGTCTCGACGGTGCTCCGACATACTTGGTCTCCACAGGTGCGGTTGGTACCGGCAACGGAATACTTCAATCGTGTTTCGCCTGGCCTGATGCTGAATTGATCCCGAAGCCGGCTCACAGCAACTTTGCAATGGCAGCGACCGTGTTGCGGACTGTGCGCTCGACATCCCGGCGGTCTTTTCCTGAGCGGACCTGAACTCCCAGGCCAAGGAAAGCAGAGACTGCGACATCTGCCGCCATGTCGATGGCCGTTTCATCTTGCTCAGGCCGGTGCCGCACAATGTTCGCCCTGAGTACGGTCCTCACCCACTCAAGGCCGGTGGCGACGGCGTTCTGAATGGCCTCGTGTGACGGCGCTTCGGTAACTGCGTTTGAGAAAACGAGACATCCCAGTCCCCCTGCTTCGTCAGAGCCGGAGTAGTACACATCCAGAAGCCCCAGATAGAAGCCGCTTAGGCCAGCTTCGAGAGTGTCCGCTCCTGCGAAAGCGTCCTCGGATAACTGCGTCATGCGCTCGGCGAACAGGTCCAGGCACGTCACATACATCTCAACCTTGTTGCCAAACACCCGGTAGAGGCTTGGACGGTTAAGACCAGTCGCAACCGCGATGTCATCCAGGGATGTCGCAGCAAAGCCCTGCCGCCAGAACAGCGACGTCATTGCCTTGATGACAGCTTCTTCGTCGAATTGCCTGGGGCGTCCGCGCTTCTTCATTTTGTACCACTTCGCAAATAATTATTGACGACCCTCTTGATTTAGTGCGAAGCGTTACAAAAATAAAGCTTTCCAATGTAATTCGCCGAGGAAAAACCGATGACCAACCATGAAACCCAGCTTTACATCGAGCTCTACAACTACACGCCGGCGTGGCTCGATCTGCCAGAAGGTGACCGGCAGGACTTCGCTGCTGTCGTTGAAAATGCAGTCGCGGAAATGGAAAAGGGAGGTGTGAGGGTGATCGGTTTTGGATTCAATGATCCGAACACAGACCGGCGTGCGCCCTATGACTTCTTCTGTGTGTACACGATGCCATCCACCGACTTTGCCAGGACGTTTGAAGCACAGGTCGAGGCATCCGGCTGGTACGGCTACTTCGATCAGGTCAATGCCTCCGGCCCCGCTCGAACTGTAGCCGCCGCACTCGCCAACAATGTCGCCGGTACCACACCATCCGCACAATAGAATCCGTTCACAGGAGGGAGGCCGAAATGACAATTTTCGACACCGTAAAGATTCCGGATACAGAGATGTGCAAAACCGCTCTTGGCTTTGTTGAGAGCAACCATGACCCATTTCTGCTGAACCATGTGATGCGGACTTACTTCTTTGGTGCGTCAGCCGGGCAGGCCGCCTCAGCAACCATCGACATGGAGATGCTTTTTCTCGGTGCGCTACTCCATGATCTGGGGCTTGTGGAAGAGTATGTCCAAAGCGACCGGTTCGAGATTGATGGTGCTGATGGTGCCGCCGCGTTTCTGCGCAATGCGGGTTACCCGGAAGAAAAGATCGAGATTGTCTGGGATGCCATCGCTCTGCATTCAACGCTTGGCATTCCCCAACGCAAGCAGCCGGAAATCGCCCTGGTCCAGTTTGGTGCTGGCATCGATGTCGGTGCCATCCCTACCGAGCTGATTGATCGCAAAACAATAGACGAGGTGATCGACCAGTATCCGCGGATCAACTTCAAGACGTTAATGCTGAAGCGCGTTGGTGAAGTCGTCGCCCGCAAGCCGGAAACGACGATGCACAATTTCACCGCAGACGTTGCCGCGCAGCAGGTCGACGGGTTCGAGCGGCTGGACTTCTGCCACATGATGCACTGCTCGGCTTTTGACGAATAGCGCACGCCTTCATCAGCGATTGCAGGGTTCAGGTCGGCCGTTCTGGCGGCGACCACCATCTCAACAGATACGAATACGGAGAGCTAGATGACTGTCCTGAAAGATATCCGCGTTTGGTACAACGCGATGGGAACTTTGCCCTGGTACATAAAGGTCTGGGCGAGCCTTCATCCGCTGCCACAGATTGTTGGCGGCCTGTTCTTCATCCAGACACTACCCGGTTTCGTCATTCTCGCCGGGCGGCTGGCATCCGCCATCATCGCAAGTCAGATCCACAAGAGATCGCCCTTCTCCAAACTCATGGGACCAGTTGGACACATGCACTGGATACTGATCGTGCCTTATCTCCTGTACGAACTCAGCACACAGAACCTGTCCGCACCGCTATTCTGGTTCGCGAGCTATGTTGTTGGCACAACGCTCATCAGCGGCATCCTGGATGTGCGTGAGCTGATGATTTATCTCAGAAAAGGCCACGTGGAATACAAACGCTAGTCACGTATCTCTATACTCACACTACAGGCCCCCCCCGGCCATGGCCGGGGGTTCGCTGTCTCAAGACACCTCTCGATAAGCCTTATCAGGCAGCCTGATCGTGTTCCTTGTCCCATTCGCGGACGACAGGCAGCACCTCCTTGGCAAACAGTTTCATGCTGGCCTGGGCGTCCTCGTTGGTGAGGTTGGAATAGCGGAAACAGGCGTTGAGCGAGAATGGTCCCAGCACTTCGCGACGCTTTTCGAGCTTGGTGAGGATCTGGTCCGGCGTGCCGTAGGCCTGCTGGTCGACATACCCACGCACCTGGTCTTCAAGACCGATGTCCTTGAGCATTTCGGCAGCTTCACCGTACGACTCGTAGCCTTTCATCTTGGCAAAGTGTTCGCCCATCAGGTCGTAATGCTGCATCACCTGCGAGTAATAGGCGGCGATGTTGGAGAAGCCTTTTTCTTCCGCCTCGCCAGCATCATTTGAGCAATAGACAAAGTCTGCAAAGCGCGGCGCGGGTGACGGGTGGCCATGATGCTCCTTGAAGGCATCGCGGTAGCGGTCAAGGTCGGGCAGCAGGGCTTCCGCAGGCTTCTGGGTGAACATCATCACGCCCACGCCCAGCTTGGCCGCCTGCAAGGCGGAGTCCGGTGACATGGCCACCGACATTGTGCGGCCCTTGAAGGAACCGATTGGTGCCGGACGCACCATGGTGTCACCACGCTTCCAGAATTCTCCGTCTGCGGATAGCTTGCCGGTCTCAAGACCTTCCAGAATGATCTCGGCTGCTTCGTCAAAACGACCGCGCGCCTCATCCATGGAAATGCCCATGGGCTCATACTCGTCCTTGGATAGGCCGCGGCCCATCCCGAACATGGCACGCCCGCCGGACAGGATGTCGAGCATGATCATCTTCTCGACGACCCGGTAAGGATCGTTCCACGGCAGGATGACGGCGCCCGTGCCCAGCTTGATGTTCTTGGTCTGCGGCGCGATGAAGCTCAGAAACTGCATGTTGTCCGGGCAGAATGCATAGTCCGCGTAGTGATGTTCGACCGGCCAGAGCTCATCAAATCCCAACTCATCCGCCAGAATAGCGTTGGCCGCCTCTTCGTGGAAAACCTGCGCGTCCGGTACGCGCTTTTCGTAGTTCTGAAAAACCATCTGAAGCCCAACACGCATCGGAATCTCCCCGTTTTGCTTGATCTTTGCGGCCGGGTATCGACCGTTCTGACCGCACCGTGCCCGACGTGGGGTGGCGTTAAGCCACCAAAACTGGTGGGGTGACGCATTCCAGCGTCAATAAGCTTCACCAGCCCCACCTGAAATGGGGGGGGTGGTTCAGGGTGCCGGGAGGGTCCGCGTGTCATTTTTGCTGAGTTCTGCGCGGTTTCAGCCGCCGCTGCCACGGGGCTATGTGGTGGCGCGCCCAGATCTGTCAAAAGTACTCGAAGGCCGCCATCGGCACCTGCTGACGCTGGCCATGGCGCCGGCCGGCTATGGGAAAACCAACCTGCTGGCGCACAGGTGCCGGGACCTGGCGGCGCAGGGCGAAA
>JANQMQ010000289.1 GCA_028279995.1 Candidatus Phaeomarinibacter sp.
CTTGATCTGCACAACCCGGAGCTGAACTGGGTCCAGCTGGCCAACGGGATGGGTGTGGAGGCTGTGCGGTGCGAAACCGCGGAGCAGTTCAATGAGGCATTCAAGTCGGCAATGTCCCGCAAAGGGCCAATTCTCATTGAGGCGATGATTTGACCTGCCCGACATGTGAAAAGTCACTAGCCGGCCAACTTCAGTAGACGGATTTGTTAACCACCTAAGGTGCTGGCTCGAAATACATCTTTGCTGCTAGGCTCCTCGGGTCGGGCCCGGGGTGCCCGGCGCGCCATGGCCTGAAAGGGGAACGGCCCGCGAATTGCACTCGCAAGTGGCAATCGCTCGGGCAAAGGCCAAATTTGAGACGCGCCTTGCCGCCCGACATGTTTTATCGGTCTCGCGTCAGCCACGACGCGGACTGCGGCAGTATCCTTGGGGGCGTCGATGAGCATGACCTTCGACAAGAACAAAGCGGACAATACCAACACCGGTGAGCAAACGCCTGCCGATATCAAAAAGCCACGAGACGCATCTACACTCAATATCCACGATCTGGGTATTGATACAGAAATCGGTGCCGAAGAGTTCGTGGAGGCGGATGCGCCTGATGAAGTCGATTTGGGCATTGAGCGGTTGATCCGGTCTGCGGGCGTGTCTCCACAGAAGACAGAAACACCAGTTGCGAATGTGACACCGCTCAATGCAGCGTCAGGGCCTGGCGTCAGTCGGATCGCGCCAGCCATTCGCGCAAATGATCCCGACATCGTGGAACAGGTTGAGATCGCGGACTCAACCTCGCGCGTACGCAGCCATGCCGCATTGGGCGACATGCAGCGGCCCATCGGGGAGCGTCTCGTCGAACTCGGGCTTGTCAGCCGCACAGGTCTTGATGCAGCGGTGGCGGAACAGGAGCGCAGCCCGCATAAGCTCTTGGGACGTATTCTGTCGGATTTGGACCTTTTCTCCGCTGGTGCTGACGACATATCTGCCCATGATCCGCTACATACGCTTATTGACCCCGAGGCCATCGCCATGGCGCCGGCTGATCTGATCAGATCAGCCCAGATTCTTCCTGTATCCCGCGGCGGTGGGGCAGTGATGGTGGCCCTGTCGCATCCCAAGGAAATTGATCGAATCGAGGACCTCCGGCCCTACTTCCCCGCTGGTACACGCGTGGAGCCCTGCTTCTGGCCGAAAGATGCGCTCGATGAAACCATCGAGGCAGTGCTCGATCATGAAATGTCAGCAGAGCCGGTCCTAAAAGGACTTGCTTTGGGTACCGAAGAACGCGGCGCTGATGCCACGGTGTGGGCTGACCCAGCGGTGCGTCTGGTGAATGCAGCTCTTCTCGATGCAGTCCGTGCTGGCGCGAGTCATGCTCATTTCGAACCGGTAAACGGATATGTACGTCTGCGCTACCGTGTCGACGGCGCCATGCAGCAGTCATCGTCCATTGACAAACGCTTCTGGCAGCCGATTGCGCTACATCTGCGCAATATTGCCGGCCTGGATGGCGCCCCCCGTCAGGATGGCGCGGAGCCAGGTGAGTTCACCATGCGCCTTGGAGACCGGGTCTTCGTCTGTGCGCTCAAGACATTTGATACACTGAACGGCGAAAGGATGACGATCCGCCTTGGTGAGATCGCCCGGGACCCGATGTCACTAGGCGAAATAGGTCTCTCGGACCACTCGGCGGCATTGGTGTTGCGGTCTTTGGTCCGTCCATCTGGCATGATCCTTGTAGCGGGTGGCCGTGCCTCCGGTCGCACAACCAGCCTCTACGGCATGCTGGGTGAGATGAAAGCTGCTGAGCGGTCCATCTTCACCGTGGAACGCCGTATAGGGTACAGGCTCCCCCTCGTGAGTCAGCTTGAGGTAACGACACAACAGGCACACAATCCCGCGGCACTGATTGAAGACGTGATTGCTCAGGATCCGGACGTCCTGTTGTTTGACAAGATGGAAGACAAGGAATCGGCGCGCGCTCTTGCCAGTGCGGCATCAGCGGGGCGTCTCGTTCTGACTTCAATGGATGCGCCTGATGCCCTTTCGGCTTTGATAGAACTCATCGGCATGGTTGATGACCCGCGCCATCTTGCTGGTCGTATCACAACGGTGATGGCTCAGCGGCTTGTGCGTCGGCTATGCTCCGTGTGCAAACAATCACGCACAGCAAGCGCAGATGAGTGCTTCATTTTCGGCCTTGATCCGACGGATCATCCGACGGTCTATCATCCCAACGGCTGCCCATCCTGCCGGTCTAGCGGCTATCGCGGCCGCACAGTGATCTCTGAGGTCCTCATCATCGACGATGACATGAATGACTTGATCGCGGAGGGCGCGAGCATTGCCGACCTGCGGGCAACAGCGATTGAGAAAGGATTTCAGTCGCTTGCCGATGATGGCGTCCGCAAGGTGTTGCTTGGTGAAGTCAGTCCGGGAGAACTCGCCCGCGCGGTCGATCTGGCAGCAAGGCTCTAGCACCCAGGCAAGGCTCAGTTTGCCAGACGCTGTGCAAGCTGGCGCGCCTGTTGCGCCCCCTGACGGGCATATGTGTTTCCCAGATTGGCCGCCGCCGCTGTACATCGCTTGTGCGCTGACTGCTGACGCGAGTAGCCGGCATTGAATGCGCCAATAAGGGCATTCCTGCTCGACGGGCCAATGTCGCTGGATGACAACAAATCCAGCATCTTGTTGCGCCACAGTTGGCCTTCGGCGGGTTTGCACAGGGTCCGCAGATAGTGAACGGCTCCAAGCGTGCCGGCCAGCCGGGAAAGACCATCTTCGACGATCGGGTCTGCATGGGATCGTGGGTGGAAAGCGAGCACTGCAAGCATGATCAGCGAAAATGTGAGTAGCTTTTGGAGCATTGAGAGAGTGATGCATTGTGAGGGCACGACTGGGTTGCCCGGTGGATGACAGTTGCGTGGTCGAGTATGCCCCAGCGATGTAATCTTCCAAAGTCTGATGCTTGGATCAGGTAAACACGCAGGAGCACGCGATGCCTCAGGATTTTGACTTTATCGCGATAGACCATGTCGTTCTTCGTGTTGCGGACATGGAACGATCATTGGCCTTCTATCAGGGCGTGCTGGGGCTTGAAGTGGAACGGCAACTGGACATCGGTCTTGTACAGCTTCGTGCAGGGGGAAGTTTGATTGATCTTGTACCAGTGGACAGTGAACTGGGACGGATGGGCGGTGCGGCCCCAGGCGAAGATGCGCACAACATGGACCACTTCTGCTTGTCCATGGCGGAGTTTGTCGAGGATGAGATTCGCAGTTGGCTGGCGGCCAATGAAGTACCTGCGGGCAATGTGGAGCGTCGCTACGGTGCCGGGGGCATCGGACCGTCGCTCTACCTGAAGGACCCTGACGGCAACACCGTTGAGCTGAAGGGCCCACCGGACGTCACCCGATAGGTCTGGTAACCGATCACTGAATAAACATTGCCATACCTCCAAAAGTAGTTAGGATAACTTACTAAAAGGGGTGTCGTGCCCATGGGAGGAAGTATGCGTATTCAGTTGGTGAGTTTTTCCGTGGTTCAGGCGCTGGTGTTTGTTGCCACGCTATTTTTGATCGGTTCGGCAGCACTGCCCGGCCATGCGCAAAGCTACCCGTATCCGGTAGCAGATATTGCAACCGAATTGGGCATGCCCCAGGACCGGTTCGAGCGCTGGTGGTCACAAGCCCCCCAATCAATGAAGGCAGAGCTCACCGCCCAACCTCTTGAGAAATGGCGCCCCACAGTGATCTGCGATGTTTTGGGTTTCCGGATCGGCACTTCAGAAGGCGCGGAATGCCGCGAGAAGAAATACCAGGAGCGTATGGCTTCAGCCGATCAGTGGAATCCGGATGGCTCCTATAAGGGCCCGTCAGAGGCCTGCCTGGCCCGCAACAAGACGGACAAATGGGGCCGCCTTGTCTGCGACTGACGTATCGCAGGCAAGTGTGGTCGATCGTAACCAAGGGAGGAACTTGAGATGCGAGCGCGTTTAGGTTTTCTGTCTGTGATGGCATGCGTCATTGCCTTTGCCTCGCCGCAGGCCCATGCGGCCAGTGACTACACCCCGGAACTTCGCGCATTCATGACAACAATGAATGATGTGGAGAAAGAGCGGTTTGAACGGTGGTGGCGCGACATGCCGTCCTACTTCAAGGACTCACTGCACGATGCTCCCTTCGAAGAGTGGCGTGCCGTCATCTACTGTGACTTTCTCGGTTTTCGTGCGGGCACCGCAATGAGCAGTGAGTGCGTCGAGATGCGGACCAAGAGCTGGCAACAGAATGCAAGCCAGTGGAATGCAGACGGCACCTTCAGGGGACCGTCTGACGAATGCATGGCCCGTGGCCGTACAGATGAGTTCGGCCGTTTGATTTGTGTGGATGAAGAATTGCGCGAAGAAGTCCAGGAGTATTGGGACAGCCTTCCGCATGACCAGAAGCTCAAAGAGTTTGCACGCCCCGGCCACTTCTGGGAGGCGATGCAGCACTGCTACGAAGACGAAGGATATGCCGTTGGCAGCGAGCTCTATGCACAATGTGAGCAGGCCTATGCCAACCGCAATGTGCCAATAAACTAGGCGTTATTCATGATCCGAAGATGAGGCCGGAGCGGTTGTCCGCTCCGGCCTTTGTCTGGTTAAAAGATTGCGTAGCCGCCATCGATCACGAAGGTGTCGCCGGAATGGTAGCTTGATGCGTCTGACGCGAGGTAGACGGCGACGCCACCAAAGTCTTCTGGTTCCCCCCAGCGCCGGGCAGGCACGCGGGGAATAACCTTTTCGCTGAATGCCGGCGCATCCTGAGCGGCTGAGGTCATGTCCGTCGCGATCCAGCCAGGAAGAATGGCATTGGCACGCACGCCATGTTTGGCGAATTCAACGGCGACGCCCTTCATCATCGAGATGACAGCCCCTTTGGTCGCCGCGTAGTGTTCGTTGCGCCCTGCACCTTCAATCGCTGCAAGACTGGCTACGCCGACAATTGATCCGCCCCGGTCACCGTTCTTGGCGCGTTCTTCCATATGCCGGCAGGCCTCGCGGAACGTCCAGAACACACCGTCAAGATTTACAGCCAGCACCTTGCGGTACATCTCCGTGGTGATGTTAAGGAAGGAATTGGCGCCGTAGCCGATGCCTGCATTCGCATAAACTGCATCAATACGTCCCATCTGGTCTGCGGTCTGCGCCATCGAACTCACGACTGCGTCTTCGTCGGACACATCAACGCGCATGGCAGCAATCTTGCCGCGCCCATGCGCCTGCATTTGCTCAACGGCCTTTTTGTTCTTGTCTTCGTTGGTGCCCCAGATCATGACATCCGCGCCGGCCTGCGCCATGGCATCCGCCATTCCCAGTCCGATACCGCCATTGCCACCGGTCACAAGCGCAACCTTGCCTGTCAGATCAAACGGATTGTAGCCCATGTCTTTTCCTACCCTGTTGGTTTGTTTCAATTCGCTCAGATTGCGAGGTCGGCGCCACTATAGCTTGCCGAGGGCGTCCGCCATATGTTCTGCAAGCGGCAATGATCGTGCCTGACGCAGCTTGAACCACTGCGCGTCTGCGGCATCG
>JANQMQ010000578.1 GCA_028279995.1 Candidatus Phaeomarinibacter sp.
CATCCCGGACTTGATCCGGGATCGCCCTCGGCGCGGTGGGAACATCACAGCACCGGATCCCGGCGAGGGGGACGGGATGACATGTGTAGCTGGAACGGACCTGCACCAGCTAACTCTGCGTCGGATGTCCTTCAAACTGCTGCGCATCATCACCAATCTCGTACCAGTCCGGCTTTTCAGACACGAATTCATGAAATCGGTTGCGCACCTGCGGGTCGTCATCCAGCACATTCGCAGAAATCGGAAAGCTGTCATCGTCCGACAGGATTTCGCCCAAGGACGTGCCGCAGATTTTGCAAAAGCAGCGTGCATATTTATGCGGTGGCGCCGGCTCGTACTTCTGCACCTGGTCGCGACCCGCGATCCATTTCAGATCATCCTTCTTGATGAAGATGATGGCGCTGGCCCCCACCTTGCGGCAGCGGGTGCAGTGGCACGTGCCCATCATGGATGGCGGCGATGTCAGCTCGAATTTGACCGCCCCACAGCAACAGCTTCCCTGCATCGAATCCTCCCTCCCGAAAAAAGAACATTATGAGAACATGTGAGCCATGGTCAACCGAACCCGCTGAAAATTGGATGCAACCTTGATTTTGCGGCCTCAAATGCCCATTCTCCGGCCCAATTCATGGACATACGCGTCAATCGCCGCTTCCTGACACCGCAATTGTTGAGGGTGTCCCGCATGTCCATCAGGTTTTGAAAGCTGGAAAGGCCAGTATGGCAAAAGAAGAACTGCTCGAGTTTCCAGGAACAGTCGTTGAACTGCTCCCGAACGCCACCTTCCGGGTGGAGCTTGAAAATGAGCACCAGATCATCGCCCACACCGCCGGTAAGATGCGCAAGAACCGCATCCGCGTGCTCGCCGGCGACAAGGTTCTGGTGGAAATGACGCCCTACGATCTCACCAAGGGCCGCATCACCTATCGCTACAAGTAGGCCTGAGGGCGCTGCCATGGGTGCCACTCCCACGGGTGCTGGCGACGCGACAGCAAGGCTTGTGCTTGCCAGCGCCTCTCCGCGCCGACGGGACCTTCTGGCCCAGATCGGCATCACGCCGGATGCCGTAGACCCGGCCGACATTGACGAAACACCCGGTAAGACCGAGACCCCCCGTCCGCACGCACAGCGCCTGGCGCGTGACAAAGCGCAGGCCGTCGCCGCGCGCTACCCCGATGCATTTGTGCTGGCGGCTGACACGGTCGTCGGCGTTGGCCGGCGCATCCTGCCCAAGACCGAAGATGAAGCGTCAGCCCGTACCTGCCTGAAGCTCCTGTCCGGTCGTGCCCATCGGGTGTTTACCGGTGTGTGTCTGATCGCCCCGGGCGGCAGCCAGTCGCTTCGGGTGGTCGAGGCGAGGGTTCACGTCAAGCGCCTCAGCGCGGCAGAGATAGATGCCTATATCGCGACCATGGAATGGAAGGGCAAGGCAGGGGGCTATGCCATCCAGGGCCATGCCGCAGCCTTTGTCCCCACAATCATTGGGTCATATACGGCGATCGTTGGCCTGCCGCTGGCGGAGACCCGCAATATGCTCATCGGCGCCGGTTATGCTGCGGTCTCAAAGAGTTAGCCCGCTTCTGCTGGTCTTTTGCCTTATTTGCGGCCTAGACTTGAAACTGAACACAAATGTGAGTCTCAGCCTTTCATGAGTGACGAAATTCTCATCAATGTCGGTATCGGCGAAACGCGCATCGCGCTCGTTGACGATGACATGCTGCGCGATCTGGTGATCGAACGCAGTGTGGATGACAGCGCCCGGGGCCCATGCTCCGGCGGCACCACCGGCGCTAGCCTTGTGGGCAATCTCATGATCGGCCGCGTCGAGCGGGTGCTGCCCGGCATGCAGGCCGCATTTGTGGATATCGGCCTGCCGCGCTCCGGCTTTCTCGGCGTGCGGGAAGCCCAGTGCCTGTGCGAGCTCATGGGGCTGCGTGATGCCGGCAAGATGCCCCGCATCAATGACTGTGTGCGCGAAGGCGAAAAGGTGCTGGTGCAGGTCCTCAAGGACCCGATCGGCGACAAGGGCCCGCGCCTGTCCGCCAATGTCACGATCCCCGGCCGCCTGCTCGTACTGGTGCCCCACCAGCCCGGCGTTGCCCTGTCCCGCCGCATCGAGGATGAAGACGACCGCGCCCGCCTGACCGAACTGGTGGAGCGCGTCGGCGCTGACGTAGCCGCCGGTGAAGAAGGCGACGACTTGAAGAAGGCCGGCTGGATTGTCCGCACCGCGGCTCTTCAGGCGGATGAAGCCGCCGTTGAGCGTGACGCCCGCCACGTGCTGGAAACATGGCGTGAGGTTAAAGAGCGCGCCAAGGGCATGAACGGCCCCGCCACCGTCTTCAAGGAACTGGGTCCGGTGCAGCGCGTCCTGCGTGACCATCTGAACGAGGATACAAAGTCGGTGCTCATTGACGATGCCGACGCCTATGTAAAGGCCCGCGCCTATTGCGATGCGGTCATGCCCGGCTATGCGGATCGTCTAAAGCACCACACCGCCCGCCAGCCTCTTTTTGCGGAACGCGGCGTCGATGCTGAAATCGAAACTGCGCTGTCCTCCCGCGTTGATCTGCCCTCCGGCGGCTGGATCACCATAGAGCGTACCGAAGCTCTGACCGCGGTGGACGTGAACTCCGGCAGCTTTACCGCTTCCACAAACCTCGAGCAGACCAGCCACCGCATCAACCTGGAAGCAGCGGACGCCATTGCCCGCCAGGTGCGCCTGCGCGGCGTCGGCGGCCTTGTCATCATCGACTTCATCCATCTGGCGGAAGACGAGCACAAGGAAGAAGTCGTTGCCCGTCTCGAGGCCGGCTTCGAGGGCGACCGCACGCCGACGCAAATTCTTCCGATGACGGAGTTTTCCACCGTCGAGATGACCCGCAAGCGCGTCCGTGAACCGTTGGACCGGTTGCTGCTGGACCCGGTCCGCCGCGACCCCAACAAGACGCGCGCCACCGTTGCCTATGAAGCCTTGCGGGCGGCGGAGGCCGCTGCCGCCGAGAACCCCGGCCAGCCGCTGGCGCTGCATACGGCGCCGGACATTGTCACCTGGCTGGAAGAGTCAGGCCTGATGCCGCAACTGCGCGCCCGCCTCGGCGTCGACGTCGAACTCAAGCCTGTCGACGGCGCCCGCCGCCACCATATCGACGTCGCGGTGATGGCCTAACCGATGGCCACACCGAAAGCCAAATGCGCCAACTGTGACAAGCCGGTGGTGACCGAATACCGCCCGTTCTGCTCCAAACGCTGTGCTGATGTGGACCTCAACCGGTGGCTTGGCGGGCACTACGCCATTCCCGCCGTGGAACCGCCGGACGAGTGGGACATGGCCGCCGCCCAGAGCGAAACCGAGACCAAGCACTAGGTCTGTGAGCACCTTGAGCATCGCAATCCGCAGCGCGCGGATTTCCTGCCCCAATGACTGGACTTACCCGCCGTATTTGCCTATAAACCGCCGCCTTGGCCCCGGTTTCTCACCGGCCCCTTCGCAAGCGGATATTTCCTCAAGCGGACATCTCAATGGCCAGGTTCGCCCAGGTAGCTCAGTTGGTAGAGCATGCGACTGAAAATCGCAGTGTCGGTGGTTCGATCCCGCCCCTGGGCACCATTTGCTCTTTTCTCATGATTCCCCAAGGTTGACAGCGACATCCACTGTTCGACCAAAACTCGCGAAAATCCTTTATAAATAGGCGTTTCAGCTACTTTGATATCACTCTGGTAATGAGTAGCTCACACCGGTAACCAACACCAAGTGTTGGTATTTGTGTTGGTACTAAACGTGACTGTTGGTATCCTGCAGCCAGCCTGCGGGAGATGCCAATGCGACTTTCCGATGCAAAGTGTAGGAATGCTGCTCCTCGTGAGAAGCTGTTCAAGCTCTCAGACGGTGGCGGCCTGCAACTCTGGGTGCAGCCAACGGGAAGCCGACTGTGGCGCGTAGCCTATCGCTATCAGGGAAAGCAGAAACTCCTGGCATTGGGTAGTTACCCGATCGTGACACTTGCCAAAGCACGCGAGGCGAGGGATGACGCAAAACGGTTGTTGGCAGATGGCATCGATCCCGGTGTTCACCGGAAGGCCAACGCTGAGAAAGCACAGGCAACCTTTAAGGCGGTGGCAGACGAGTACTTAGACAAACTGCACAAGGAAGGCCGCACTGAGAACACACTCAACAAGGTTGGCTGGCTTCTCAGCTTTGCGCATGCCGAATTCGGGGACACTCCCATTGCTGCTCTGGATGCACCTGCAATACTCGTCGCATTGCAAGGTGTCGAGGCGCGTGGGCGCTATGAGACTGCACATAGGCTGCGTTCTACAATCGGCGCGGTGTTTCGCTATGCCATCGCGACGGGGCGAGCGACAATAGATCCAACCCAGGCCCTCAAGGGCGCGCTTGTCCGTCGCCCGGTACAGTCGTATGCGGCGATCACCAAACCCAAACCCTTTGGCGCACTCCTACGCGCCATTGACGGTTTTGAAGGACAGCCGGCCACACATGCAGCGCTCAAGCTCATGCCATTGCTGTTTCCGCGGCCAGGCGAACTCAGACAAGCTGCGTGGCCGGAGTTTGATCTTAATGAGGGCGTATGGACGGTCCCGTCGGCTCGAATGAAGATGCGACTTGAACATCGCGTGCCACTCTCAAAACAAGCACTCTCAGTTTTGAAAGATCTGAAAGCGGTGACCGGACGCAGCGCCCTCGTTTTCCCGAGTGTGCGCAGTGTGGATCGTCCTATTTCAGATGGCACACTGAACGCAGCCCTCAGGCGCTTAGGCTACGGAAAAGATGAGGTGACTGCGCATGGGTTTCGGGCTTCTGCATCAACGCTCCTCAACGAAAGTGGTAAGTGGCACCCGGATGCTATTGAGCGCCAGTTGGCGCATGTTGAGAGTGATGACGTGCGGCGTGCATATGCGCGTGGTGATCATTGGCCTGAAAGAAAGCGCATGATGCAGTGGTGGGCCAACTATCTCGATACATTGAAGAAAGCTGGTCGCTAATTGTCATCCGATACCACTTCGCCTCCGGACTGCAGCAGCCACTGAGAGTGCGCTAGCAGGACACCGTTGTATGAGCGATCAGGAATGCATCCAGATGATCGCGACGGTAACGAATAGCACGGCCCAGCCGAACGAAGGCGGGGCCAACACCAAGGCAGCGCCACTTGTTCAATGTTGCCGGGGCCAAGCCAAGATAGTCGGCTGCCTCGCGTGTGGTCAGCATGATGTGAGACGGAGTGAGGTCACCAGGGACGGATGCAGGATTAAAGTGCGTCATAGAAATTGCTCCGATGCGTTTGTCTGCAACGGAACGTGGCAGGCCAATCTGCTCATTCCCAATGAAAGAGGGCAACAGGTGGCCGTTTTGTCTGTGACGGTTTGAGCCTGCGACATCCACAGGGCGCCACAGTTCGCTTTTCAAAGCGTTATGCAGTGCTGCAACGACAAACATGTGTACCAGTTGCCGTCGTTTCTATAGGTCAACAAGGGAACAGGTTATGGATTTGTCGCCGATTTCGACACGTTCGGTTAGGGATTCGATAATTGAACGTTTGTCCCGGGGCGACAAATGATTCCACACCCGTTCGACCCATCTTGCCAATTTTTGCCCTTCTGTTGGGGCATCTTCAGCGGCGGGTTGTGCCTGTCCGACAAGGGCAACAAAAACGGCTTCAAGGTCATCGGCAGGGATTTTGTTGCGGCAAGCCCGGCAAACATATTTGTCAGAGCCAGAAGGAACATACATTTTCTCGCCGCAGCTGCAGAAGACATAGCCTGCAAAGAGATGAACGACAGACCGTGTCACACCATTTTTTTGCTGGTCATCGAGAATGGCGGCGCAGCGGTCGAAAAGCTTTCTCGATATGAGGGCGTCAACCTGCCCTTCAACGCCAACCACACGCTCATCTTCCAGCAGACGCCCTATCGAGGTGCCTGAGAACGGTGCGCCGCTGCGCGTTCGCATACCTTCGGCATTGAGAATCTCAGCAACTGTTTTCTTGCGGCGATGTTCGGCAAAGAGTTCAAAGATGCGCCGTCGAACGGGCGCTTCTGTCGGATGCGCCATGAGTATCCCATCACGCCGCTCATAGCCAAAGCTCGCGGGGCCGCTTCGCGATTGTGGCGCGTCACCCTTATCCATCGGCATCAGTCAGAATAGCTTGGATGCGGGAGCGCCGTTGTACGGCATCTGATGCTGCAACAGGTACGTGTTTTACCGTGGTGCTATATCCATAGAGCGTCGCGTGACGCGCTGGTGTGATTGCGGAGAGCTTGTCGAGTTCCTCGACAAGTGCCTGCGGTGAAAGCAGGCTGACCTGTGATTGAAGCGCGGTTGGGAGGCCCTTGCTTAAGTCGCCGAGGTGACCCTCATCAGGCGCGGTAATCCAAATGGTAGTGTAGCCCGCCTTCAGGCACTTCTCAATATTGTGCGCCTCTTGGTCGGGTGAAGTGGTCGCTGATACCTCGCAGGCGATACGCAAGTCACCTTTGGTGAGTGACACGTCAACGCTCCCGGCCCCATCAAGAACGGGCTGTTCAATCGCGGCATGAAAACCCCGCGCCTGGGCCTCCCGTTTGATCTCCTCTTGGAGATCGCGGTGGCTGGGTGTGTCAGATGGTTGACCTTGAGGTGTTGCATTTTCAGGTGTCACTTCGTTGGAGTTGTATCCAACGCGCTCTCTATTGCGAGCCAGCACCAGTGCGCGCGTTGTTGCGCCCAGTCTCGGCTGCGCTTCAAAGTAGCCAAGTGGTATCGATGCGGCGAGCGCTCTGGTTGTGAGGTTACGCACTGAAAGCGCAAATTGAGAAAAGGCTTCCTGTTTGCGCATTCCCAGAAGCATGTCGGGAGTGGTGCGCATGTCCGGCGCGAGTGCCCGTGCGTCAGCTTCGGTCACACCGCCGGCCAGTTTGATTGTGGTATTGCCCATGAAGATGGCGCGTAAGCGGGGAGAGAGCTGGGCCAGGTTCTGATGGGCCAGCGTCATAGCGCAGCGGTACTTACGCACGGCGGTAAGCATCGTCTCAACGGTGTCATCGAAATAGGCTTGCGCCTCATCGACATAGAGAAATGTGGGTGTGCGGTCGGCCTCGGGGATTGCACCTCGCTCGGTAATCGCATGTTCGATAAGGGCGAGCATAAAGCGGCCGAAGATTGCCGAGCCTTCGTCTTTGAGTAGCGCCTTGTTGGTGTCGATGAGAATGATGCTGCCGTTGTTCAGCGCCTCGAAGAGGTCGAGCTTTGACGCGGGCGCGGAGAACAGCCGATCAAACGTCGGAATTGAGAGCACGGTATAGAGGCGTGTTTTGATCTGCTGGCGCGTCGCCTTGAACCCACCTTTGGTAAACTCTTCTTCAAAGAACCGTCGTGCTGTTGGGTCAAGCGCATTGATGTGGCGTGCAAAGGGCGCGGGATCATCCATTAGATCGATGAGTGTGTGAATCGTCGCCCCTTCAATGGTGAGCATCAGCCGCGCGAGATAACGAAACACCGCCCCCTGCCGTGCGGTGAGTTCGGCACCTAGGAGTGCACCGAAGAAGCGGCCATAGATATCGACGAGGGCATTGAAGGCGAGTTCGCGCTGCTCCGGGGTGTATTCCTCTAAACGCGCAAGCCCTGGATCGAAGAGATTGAGTGCCGGTGGACGTTCAATATCGGAAGGGTCGATATAGATGAGCCGCTCAGCCAGGGCATTTTCTGCCTCCGGATCAAAGTGCGCGCTGTTGAGGATCGTTTGGATGAGGGTGCTGTGGCTGTCGATGACGACAACAGAACAGTTCGTATGTCGGGCTGCATCAAGGTCGTGGCTCAAGAGGTATTGCAGGCATTGTGTCTTGCCGTGGCCGGTACCGCCGAGAATGTGGCAATGTTCAAAGCGCGTACGCTCGTTGATGACGATAGGCACTTTGCAATTGAACAGGTGCTCGAAAGCTGTGCCGCCAAGATAGCGCTCGATCAGTTCCGAGGGCGATACGTCTGTTGCTTGTTTCGGTAAGCGTCGCTTCTTTGGTGGATTAGGATTGCCGGGCACACCGTCTGAGGCGATGAAGATGTTGTATTCAATACGCGACTGAAGGTTCGCCGTAATGCCATGGGCTTCGCACTCTGACACAAAGGGGAGGTGCATCAGTGTTTCGATGATCTCCGGCAGATCGTCCAAGCTGTCACAGAGTGATGTCTCAAATGACAGCGCGGTGTCGTCCAGAGTGCATGACGTCACAAGGCTCGGGTGTTGGGTGAGAATTGGAGCAACACCCGCTGATACCATGGTGCTCAGTGCATAAAGCGCCTCATTCAAATTGCTCAGCAGGTTGATCCGCTGTTGTGTTTGATCCTCAAGCTCCCATAGAGCCGATCGCCGTAGCCCGGTACTGTCGCTCTTGTAATCCGGCAAGGCGAAGCACTGTTCGCTTTCAATAAGTGTCGAGAAGCATGCGACCAGAGGGCGAAAGAAGGGTGCCTCCCTCACATCCGTGTCCGATGAAGCGTATGTCTTGAGAACATACGTCGCCAACACCTCGCACAGAGCGGACCGTGCATTCGGCCGATCCATACCTGCATCGTGCAATAGTGTCCGGACGCGATCCCGCAGATGCTCAACCTGCCGGGCTTCCCGTGACAAACTTAGATGCGACAGGCTCTTCTTAAGATGAGCGCCGATACGCTGGGGAATGTCCCAGCCGCGGTATATCGGCCCCTCAGCCAATACTGTTGCGCAGCACGAAGAGCTTAGCTGCTGCTTTGTCCAACGGCTGGATTGGCACCGCTTCTCGGTCATCCCAGTGCTTCGCGCTTTCAAGTACCTGCCGCAGATACTCGCCAGCACCTTCCAGGAAGGCTTCCTTTTGGATGAGGTCGACGATGCTCTCGCAGTAGAAGCTGCGTCCGCCGTTGAGGAGATCACGCACGACAATGCGTTCGCGCAGCGCTCTGAAATACACCACCGTCATGGTCACGGCGGTGAGGATTGCAACCATGAGTGCAAATGCCCAGTTGGTGAGAAACCAGAACAAGAGAAACACCGCAATCCCTAGCGCAAGTGCCGGGCGCAGGGCTTTTCCGATGTCCTCGGCTAGGCCAGAGCTTACGAGTACGGCATTGGCTAAGTCGTAGGTGCGCATCAGGCGCTCTTCTTCATCGTCAAGCTCCAGCTCCGCGCCGAGCTTAAAGACCACCCCTCTGCCGATGCGTAGGGGAACAAGGGACAACCCGTTTATGTGGGTCTGACTTCTCTCGAGCAACAAATTCATGTGTGCACCCCGATCTGCCGTCAGGTTAGGACAATACTTCTTACTCTTTTTGGATAAAACTAATTTGCGTTATCAAGATAACACGATTCCGTGGACCAGAAATCAGTTTTGGGATGCGTTTGAGAGGACAGCGTAAAGGTAAGTTTGGAATAGCTTATGATGCCCGTTTTAAGGAGGGCGTCAGAAGCTGGCGCCTTAGGAAACTGGGTTAGGAAGTCGCCATAGTCCCTTGTGCTCAAACACGGATTCTCCGTTTTTGGTAGAATTGGCGCATTAGTAATTCAACCAACGACGTATGTTCAAAAAAGAGAGATTTGACCAAAGGAGCGAAGTAGAAGAGGCGCCAAGGGACCATCTCGCGTGTGAGGAAATGGTCGCGAGGGCTGTAGATGTCCTCGAAGACAGGGTTTTGAAGTTAAACCGCGCAAACCTTCGCCGGGTCGGCACAGACGTGTCAGCAATGGACCCGACTAAGCTTCGACTATCGGATTTAGCCGAATTGATTGTGCAGTATGAAGTCCAGGCAGATTACGCACGGACGGAGCGCAACCAGCTCATTGCTGAACTTGATGCGAAACGAATGAAAGTTATCGAGAGCATTAGCGCTGAGATCTATCGCTCGATAGCATAGATAATTCGTTGCTCGGCACCACAGTTCCACTAAACGGCACTGACGGGTTTCCGTCGATCAGGGGCTTCAGCACCACATCGTAATTGTACAGGTTGAGCAAGTCCTCACGGTCAAAGCTAGATCGCCAATTGTATTCTCAAACCGGGCTTACGGATCTGCCGTGTTCGGCAGCTATGAGTATAGCGTACCTTCTGCCGCGCTTCCGTTGGAGGCTTGTAAACTGGTGCTCTATGACAAGAGTTGTTTCAGGTTATCCCAGTTCCAACGGTACAACCTTCCTGCATTTGGCACAGCGGTATAGCCGCCATTTCGATATCCAATAACTTGTACAATTTGTTTATCTAGATCGCGAGCCATCTGTACTTCTTTGAGAACGCCCTGAGCTTTGTGCGTATTTGGTCCTACCATAACAAGCACAATATCTGATCGAGCAATTGCTGAATGCGCTTTTGTCTCCCAATTCTGCTCCGGCGCTGCTTCCTTTAATGAATGGTCGATTATCTCGAAAGGCGAATCCGAGAGACGGGCTTGTCCAATAACGAAATCCTTTAGCCGCCTGTCATTGTCATAGTCGAAGCTGACAAAAACACGTTTCTTTCTACTCATGTTCTCCTCTCGAATTTCGTTGGTAAGGTAACCCACTACTCCCCCGGCAAGAGTTCCGCCGATACCAGGTAACAGCGCATGCCCGACTACGGCGCCCAGTGCAGTAAGAGCCATTGCTTCTGGCGCGACATAATCTGCATGTTGTCGGCAGTATTTGCTTTCAGTTTGTGCTGCATTGCGGCATCGCCGGCCAAATTTTGTTTGCGCTCTACACTGCATAAGGTAATTCTATCGAGCAGTACCAAGTTATTGACTGCATTAGTTCCAATAAAGAACGCTATTCTATCTCTATAGTTAGTCTACGGAGGCGTGATTATGGCGCGCAAGGTATTTTTTAGTTTTCACTATAAGCCCGATGTTTGGCGAGTTTCCCAGGTTCGCAACATCGGCGCAATTGAAGGTAATAAGCCTGCTTCTGATAATGACTGGGAAGAGGTTACATCCGGTGGTGACACCAAGATTAAGAATTGGATCGAGGATCAATTGTCTGGTCGATCATGCGCCGTGGTGTTGATTGGTGAGAACACGGCAGGTCGTAAGTGGATTAAGCATGAAATAGAGCGTGCTTGGGATCTTAAAAAGGGGGTGTTCGGAGTATTTATCCACAGGCTAAAGAATAATGCTGAGGAAACGTCCTCAAAAGGCCGCAATCCTTTTGAAGATCTTTATGTAGGTAGTACTCGGATGGATAGTATAGTGAAGGTATATGATCCCCCTTACATCACAAGCACAAATGTATATGGCCATATAAAAGACAACATCGAAGACTGGATCGAGAAAGCGATTGAAATCCGCAGTAAGCACTGAAGTTAGGACGTAGCTTTTAGTCAGATAGGTCAGGTGCTAAATGAGCGAGTACGAGCTTGCGATACTGGGCGATGCCGATCATGCATTGCGCCAGAATTTGACCGAGGTTATTAGAGAAAAAACTGCTCAATTTCAGCTCCCCTCAGCGGACGCGGTTCGTGTCCATGATGCTGTATCAATAGAAAGCAGAGCCAAGCATGCTGCGTTTGCGGCAGTCTATTTCGGTGGCGATCCCCAATTGGATCGTGCCGTTGTCGATGATTTAGTTGGCAAGAAGCTCCCGATAATACCTACCGTATCTAACGACGTTGATTTTACGGCTTCAGTACCGCCGTCTCTCCGTCCGATTAATGGCCTCATTCGAAATCCTGACATTGATGAGAATGAACAAGTCGCTAATACTTTGCTGGAGGCGCTTGGGTTGCTGCGCAAACAACGCCGATCTTTTATCAGCTATCGACGGTCTGAAGCGCGAGAAGCGGCTCTTCAATTGTACGACCTTCTTTCGGAACGCCACTACGACGCATTCTTAGACACCCATGGAGTCCCAATAGCAGAGCCGTTCCAGGACGTGTTGTGGCATCGGCTCTGTGACTCTGATTTTCTGCTGATGCTTGATACCCCGTCATATTTTCAAAGCCGTTGGACAACAGAGGAGTTTGGAAAAGCAACAGCACACGGAATGATGATGGTACGCGTAGTGTGGCCCAATCACACACCAGAACAGGCCACAAGCTTCGCTCAAACCATCAACTTGAACAATGCGGATATCTCTGGGGCGCATGGTCGGCTTAGCGATAAGGCGACTGCACAGATACTCTCTTCGGTGGAACGGGTACGGAGTGAAAGCGTAGGACATCGCTATAAGCTACTGGCGGGAAAGCTGGGGATTGCGGTCAAGAGCATTGGTGGAGAGTTCGAGGGGGTTGGAGCACATCGTGCGATGTCGCTTCGATTGCCCGATCAGAGCAAAGTCTGGGCCTATCCAGTTGTCGGCGTTCCGACGGCTGAAGTCATGAACGATATTTCAGACAAGGCGGAAGGTGCTCAACAAAACGGTGTGCCAATCCTAGTGTACGATGAGATCGGGCTGAAGGAGACTTGGCGCCAGCATCTAAAATGGCTCGATAGCAATTTGGACGCGGTCAAGGCAATTCGAGTTCATGAAGCCGCCTCGGCGCTTGCAAGCCTGGAGGACGCGTGATGACAAAACTAGATGCTGTATTTTTGTCCGCGAGTGTACCCGACCCCATCAAAGAGCCTGAGTACGCTGCGACTGCCCATGTGCCTGCAATTTCTGCAGCTGTGTCAGCTTTGGTGTTCGTTGTGCTTGGACGGCGTCATCTAATTTGGGGTGGGCATCCTGCCATTACGCCAATGATTGCCTTGGCTGCGGAACAGCTCGGTGTGTCTTACTCACGCTCTGTGACCGTCTATCAGTCTCGCTATTTCGAAGACGAGTTACCTGAAGCCAATGCACAGTTTCCGAATGTGATCCTTACCGCCTCCGTCAACAAAGACAGGAAAGAAAGCCTCGCTCTTATGAGAGATGAGATGCTCAGGAAGAACCAGTATCTGGCCGGGGTTTTCATCGGTGGCATGACTGGGATTATTGATGAGTTCAGACTATTTCGAGAGTGGCAACCCAATGCCACGACCGTGCCGGTGTTCTCAACAGGCGGTGCGGTCTTGGAACTGGCTCAAGAAACAGAAGATCCTGACAATGAGCTGCGGTCCAACTTTGATTATGTGGACTTGTTTCACAAAAAGCTTGATATACGCATTGATGAGCCGCGTGAGCGCATTTCGCGTGGATGATTTGACACAACTACCTCGAACAGTAGTCCGCCGATAGAGTTCGATGTCGTATGCTCTATCCGTTGCACCACAGCTACATCCCATACAGCGCTTGGAACGCACAGACATATACCAGGGCACCAAAGATATTCGGACAAGAAGACTGAGGTGCACCTATGCGGTGCATCTCTCAAACATATCGGATGATGAAGTGATTGCTGAGCTTGAAGCGGAAGGAATTGGACTCACAGAGTGTGTTAATGCCGACCACTATCGGCGGACAGAGTAGGTAGTCTGCTACTCGACACAGCCCTCCCACTAAACGGCACCGATGGATTGCCGTCGATCAGGAGCTTCAGCACCACGTCGTAGTTGTGCAGGTTGAGCAAGTCTGTGCGGTCAAAGCGCGGCTCAAACTCACGTACCAGCGCGGTGGCGTCGTCTGCGCCCAGGCGAAACACAATGAGCGTCCCTGCATTCCCCAGCACACTCTGCCGAACGTCGTTCGAGAGTTGCCCAAGATGCTGATTGGCGAGCACTGCACCAACCCGAAACTTGCGCAACTCACTGAGAAGGTCTGCAAAAGCCAATGTCGTGAAATTCTGAAACTCATCGACATAGAGAAAGAACGGACGACGCTCTCGTTCTGCGATGTTGGCACGGCTGTAAGCTGCTAGGCCCAGTGAAGTGACCAATAGTCCGCCAAACAGTGATGCACTGTCAGACCCCACCACACCCTTGGCCAGGTTCACCAGAAGCACCTTGCCTTCATCCATGATTGACCTGAGCCGCAATTGCCCGTCTGAGCGGATGAGGATATGACGCAAGCGTGGATCAGTCAGAAATGCTCCCACCTTGTTCTGAATGGGCGCGATACCGTCTGCCTGATAGCGGAATGAGTATTTGGGAAACTCGTACTGCCAGAAACGGCGTACCTGTTCGTTTTCGATATTCCTGATTACTCGCTCGCGATATGACTTCTGGCTCAGCAGTCGCAGAATGTCAGCGAGTGTCGCGTCTTCCTGATCGAGGAGTGCAAAGAGTGCATTGCGCAGGATGTGTTCCATGCGCGCACCCCAAGCATCGCTCCACATCTTCTTGAACACATCGAGGATACCGGAGGCAACGAGCGGCCTGAGCGAGACATTCACACGCAGGAGCGGATTGTACCCGTAGGGCTGCTCTGCATCTCCTAAGTTGACGTAGATGAGATCATCCGCGCGATGCGCCGGCACGTTCTCAGCAACACGTGCCACGAAGTCACCGTGAGGGTCTATCAGGGCACAGCCTCGCCCCTGTGCAATGTCCTGGGTGATGAGGGTCTCTAGCAGTGTGGTCTTACCGGTGCCGGTTTTGCCCACGACATACATATGCGCGAAGCGGTCATGCTCCTGTATGCCGAACACCTGTGATTGTTCCCGGTCATTGGTGCGGGCGAAGTACGTGATGGAGCGGCCGGGCATATATCCGTTAGTGTGCCAGGTACTGGGCCCGGGACTAGGGGGGGCGCTCTACGAAATAGGTCTGGGAGAGTGTTGTGGCTGCTGCCTACACTACTGCCTATTCAAGATGAGAAGGCCTGTACAACTCATGAGGTAGCCGTTTGCTGCAGGTGTCGTGCAGTATAGAGGCTTCAAAGAGGGGGTCCGCAATGACAGTCGTTTCACAAGTCCTTCGAATGGTCTTCCTTTTGGCGATCTACTTCGCCATCTGCATGATCATTGCTGCAATCGTACTGCGAGATTGGTCAGATGACGCGCGGGTCGCTTTTGTCATTGGTGTTCCGGTTGTCCTTGTCTGGTGGGGTGAAAGGCGTCGAGCTCGAAAAGATACACATCCATTTTCCCCGATCAGAGACCACGACAAAGATGTTCCTAAGACTAACGCTACTGTTCAGCCGACAGCAGATCAAAGCTTGGCATGGGTGCCAGCATCCGAAACTGCGACGGTGGCTGGACGCGATCTGGGAGGGATGGTCTATGTTGGAACACCTCCACGTCAGCACACCTACGGCTACCGAGATACGTGTCGAGCGTACATTGATCCCTCACTAAAGGTCGCGCGGACCGCTACTGACAAGGCCGGAGACGGTATGCCGTATTGGCCCGGCTATTCGAGCATCTCACCACAATGCCGGGCCACCTACTTGGATTGGTTAGCATCAGGCCGTTCTGATCCCGGTTACAATCCCGGTTACATGTTCTTATATTTCTATGGATTGGAGCGACGTTTCTTCGTAGACCAATCCAAAGAAGAGTCTAAGGATATTGTTGCCGAAGTTCGGAGACTGCTTTCAGTCTACCCTCATAATCACTCTGTTCAGCGGTATCTCGGCGAGTTCGTCGACATAGCCATGCTTGCTGAGATGGAATTGGACGACTTACAGCCAGTTTATGAACGGCAGGGCTGGGAACTACCCCTTTCAGTAAAGTACGCAATTGGTGCTCGCCTTGATAAAGACGAAAGGCTCTCGGCCGATTGGTTATTAAGCTGGTTTATGTGTCATCCAGAAAGTCGGCTTCGTACACCAGCGTCGCGCTGCCGCGAAGAGTTTCTCGCTCTGTTCAAGATGCGGTTTGATACGCGCTATCCCGATGGCCTGAAAGTGAACAAACCGCGACAGTCACTCGCAATTCGGTATCGAGCAGCGTCGAGTGAGTTTGAGGGAACTATCAATCCAACACTCAATGGTGGCCCCGTTCCCGATATCTCCAAACTACGAAAGCCAGTCGAAATCGCGCAAGAAATAGCCGATGACGCGATGGACGACTTGGACAAGTTTAGCCGTTATCTGGGGCGTAATTCAGATGGTCGAGGAAGCCTAGAGGCATACGCGCTGTTGCCCCACGAGCTTTGGGATAGGTTCCCGAGCGATGACTTGAACCAGCTTAAGGCCTGGGCCATGGAGGTTGTGAAGCAGGGCGGATTGGCCCCGGTAGTTGAGGTCATTGGTCGGCTTGAGGGCACACGTCCTGAAAAGATCAGCAAGCGACAATTGACCGGGATGTCAGATGCCTTGGCACGGCTTGGCTTTGGCGTAGCTCCGGACCCGCGCTTTGCGTTGCGCTCACCGAAGATTGGGGAACCAGTCGTAGTCTTTGATCTTGGTGAAGCGGTGCCGCATCTTGAAGATGTCTCATCGGAGTATCGCTCAGCGCTGGTGGAAGCGGCGTTGGGTTCCTTTGTTGCCCATGCGGATGATCAAGTCACTGAGAGCGAACGTAAAGCGCTCATAGCTAAAGCTGACAGTACAGAAGGCCTCAGTGCCCAAGAGCGAAGAAGGCTTGTGGCCAACATAGAATGGATGCTGGCTGTGCCGCCGGACCTTTCGCTACTGCGCCGTAAACTGAAAGATACAGGACCCGACGATCACGTTTCGATCCGTGAGGCGCTTGTTGCGGCAGCGCATGCCGACGGTGTGGTTCAGTCTGAAGAAGTTGCGGGGATCGAGAAACTGTACAAGGCTCTTGGGCTTGATCCTGCATTGGTCTATTCAGACCTGCACGCAGGAGAAGCTAAAGATGGCCCAGTCCGGGTAAGGGAAGCGGAAGCAGCAACTCCTGGAGAGGCTATTCCGCCTGAGCAAGCCACGGCTGGGCTGAGACTGAGTGCAGCGCGAATTGCTGAAATCCAAACGGACACTCATCGCGTATCGTCCGTCCTAGGTGAAATCTTCAATGATTTGCCGGACGAAAGGCCGGAAGAGACACAAACAAGTGCACTCGCCGGATTGGATGTAAAGCATACGCGCCTGGTCAAAGACCTCATCGTCAAGGAGCGCTGGAGCGATCAAGAGTTTCAGGCGCTTTGTTCGCATTCGGAGTTGATGGCCTCCGGGGCATTGGAACATATCAACGAGTGGGCATTTGAGGTTTATGAGGAAGCGCTCTTGGAAGAGTACGAAGGCTATGAAGTGTCCGCTCACATAGCCCAGGAGTTAAAAAAGAAGTTCGGGGAGGAGACCGGTGATGTCCAAGCTTAAGCCGCGCGAACGTGATGCAATTGTACAGGCCCTGCGAGCTGGTGTTGTGCCGAAACTCGGGCTTCAACACATTCAAGTCGGACGGGCAGGAGAGATCAAAGAACTAGTTAAGGACATGGACCGGATTGCAGATGGTGGTTCGGCTATACGGTTCATCATTGGAGAGTACGGCTCAGGCAAGACGTTTTTCATGAACCTCATCCGGCTGGTCGCTCTCGAAAAAGGGCTCGTCGTCATGTTTGCAGACCTAGCTCCAGACCGCCGTATTCATGCGACCGCCGGCCAGGCCCGTGGGCTCTATGCTGAAATGGCCAGAAACCTTTCCACACGAACCAAGCCTGATGGAGGAGCGCTCACCAGTGTTGTTGAAAGATTCATCTCGACGGCACATCGAGATGCCGAAGTACGCGATCTTCCAACCGGAGATGTAATTCGTGAGAAGCTGTCACACTTTGAGGAACTAACAGGTGGCTTTGAATTTGCCGAGGTTGTGCGCCGATACTGGGAAGGACACGAAACCGGTGATGAAGAGCTGAAGTCCTCTGCTGTGCGCTGGCTGCGCGGGGAGTTTGCGACACGGACTGATGCGCGTAAGGCACTCGGTGTTCGAACGATCATAGATGACGCCAGCGTCTATGATCACCTCAAGCTCATGTCCTCCTTCGTCTGTGAGGCCGGCTACAAAGGCTTGCTGGTAGGCCTTGATGAGTTGGTCAATCTCTTCAAACTGACCTCATCACAGGCAAGAAATGCCAACTATGAACAGATCCTGCGTATCCTCAATGATGTGCTGCAAGGGAGTGCTCAGAACCTTGGGTTCCTTATGGGTGGGACACCGGAGTTCTTGATGAACACACGCCGCGGGCTCTACAGCTATGAGGCACTGCAATCGCGTCTGGCTGAAAACACGTTTGCGCGGGATGGGCTTGTCGACTTGTCCGGTCCCGTTATCCGTCTTGCGAGCTTAACGCCAGAAGACTTGTTTGTGCTCTTGCGAAATGTGCGTCGTGTAATGCATGGAGAAGAGAGCAACTTGCCAGACAGTGCCCTAGAGGCATTCATGCACCATTGCTCTGAGAGAATCGGAGAAGCCTATTTTCGAACGCCGCGTAACACCGTTACCGCATTTGTGAAACTCCTTGCAGTACTTGATCAAAACCCTGACGTGGAATGGTCCGATCTCATCGAGCAAGTTGACGTTTCTGAGGATCAAGGTGACGACATGAGTGATGTAGACGAGGCGACAGGAGCACAAAGCTCTGACGGCAATGATGATCTGGTCAGCTTTAAACTGTGACTTGGTTCTATGGTTTCCGCATTTGAAAAGCTCGCACAGCCGGTCCAAAAATGGGTGCGGTCTCAAGCATGGCACGAGTTACGGCAGATACAGGCCGAGGCAGTCCACGCTATTTCGGATAGCGATGCCGACCTGATTGTTTCAGCGCCGACGGCTGGAGGTAAGACTGAGGCCGCCTTCCTGCCACTGATCTCTCAGGTTTTGGATGATCCAGCTGACATAGGCGGCTTTGATTTGCTCTATGTTGGGCCACTCAAAGCACTTATCACAGACCAAACCATGCGGCTTGAGGAGCTTTGCCGCAAAGCCGAGTTACCTGTTTACCCGTGGCATGGGGACATTGCTACTAGCGTGAAATCTCGGGCTGTAAAGAAGCCGAAAGGTCTTCTGCTCATTACGCCAGAATCGCTGGAAGCCATGTTCGTTCGGCGTGGCCTCGAGATGCAACGTCTGTTCGGCGCGACGCGTGCAGTTGTGATCGATGAGTTGCATACCATGTTGGACAGTGAGCGTGGCGTTCAGATGCGCTCCCTATTGACCCGGCTGGAGCTGGCGGTGAAACGGCCTATCCGGCGCGTTGGCCTTTCGGCAACCCTCGGTGATATGCAGATGGCTTGTGCATATCTCCGTCCCGACAATCCGGACGCAGTCAGACTGATCGAAGCTAAAGGCGAAGCCGAGCTTCTCTTACAACTGCGAGGCTATGTTGCGGGTAGCGACGATGAGAACACTCCATCAGCCACTGATGCGGTCGCTACCCATTTGTTTGAGAATCTGCGAGGCAGCGACAATCTTGTTTTCGCCGGGGCACGGAAGTGGGTTGAGGTCTATGCCGACCGCCTGCGCGACTTTTGTGAGAAAGCGCATTTGCCGCAAGAGTTCTACCCCCATCATGCGAGCCTTTCGCGGGAGCATAGGGACTTTGTTGAGAAGCGCCTCAAGGATGGAAATCTGCCGACAACAGCCGTTTGCACATCGACATTGGAGTTGGGGATAGACATTGGAGACGTCGCGTGCGTAGCGCAGGTGGGCGCGCCCTTCAGTGTAGCTGCGCTGCGTCAACGGCTTGGTCGGTCAGGACGCCGTGAAGGACAGCCGGCTATCCTGCGCCAATATGTTGTTGAAACTCAGCTCGACAGCCAAAGTAGTTTTGTGGATCAACTGAGGCTTGGTTTGGTTCGGGCAGTCGCCATGATCGAACTGCTATTGGAAGGGTGGTGTGAGCCGCCGCGACCAGAGGCGTTACACTTGTCCACGCTGGTTCACCAGGTTCTATCGGTCATAGCAGAACGGGGAGGAGTGCACGCCAATGGGCTCTATCACGTTCTTTGCCAGGACGGACCGTTCAGGCAGGTGGACACAGAGACATTTGTAAGCGTTCTTCGTGCATTAGGTCGTCCTGACACCGGACTTATTGAACAATCCTCAGATGGGTTGCTTCTCTTAGGTGCTCAGGGTGAGAAACTTGTCGAGCATTACAGTTTCTACGCTGTGTTCAAAACGCCGGTAGAGTTCCGGCTTGTCGCCGATGGTAAAGAACTCGGGACACTTCCAATAGACAATCTCTTAACCCCAGGAATGCTCCTCATTTTTTCGGGACGCCGGTGGGTCGTTCAAGAAATCCATGACCTAGAAAAAATCATACTTGTTAAGCCCGCCAAGGCCGGTGTTCCCCCGATCTTTGGCGGCGATCCAGGTACAATCCATGACCGTGTCGTTGAGAAGATGTTTGCCATGCTTGAGACCAACATTGAACCCACTTACATGGATCAAACGGCGCTGTCTCTACTCGGTGAGGCACGCAGAAACTTCGCGCGGCTCGATTTTGCTTCGACACCTGTTGCTCAAGGCGACACCGGCTCACATATCGTGGCCACCCGCTGTGGGACAGTCAAAACAAACACCTTAGCATTGGCGTTAGGCGCCATGGGTTTCCAAGTAACGCAGCATGATGGATTTCTGAGGGTTGATGATAGTGAAGCCGAAACACCTCTGACGGAGGTTCTGCATAACTTTGCTTCTGGAGATACTGTGGATCTGTTCCGGCACTCGCCAAACCTCATATTTGAGAAATTCCATGGCCACTTAACGACACCTCTGCTGGAGCAGGATGCGCTTTCTGGACGTGTTGATCTAGCGTCCCTCCAAACGACGTGTGGAGCGCTTACAAGTTGATCTCACTCGCTGATGCGGGAGCTCACTATGAGCGGTCGATTTGTACTGCGAATGAAGCCTACGAATTTGCCGTCAACAGTCTCGGAATTCCTCTGCCGGGAATCGACCGATTTGATGTTCCTCACCATGGGTCACGGAGAAACATATCATCGGAAGTACTGGATCGGTGGCTTGGTCCGATCTTGTCCGAGGACGAGGCGGCAACTCCTCACACCTGATGACGGCCAGCAAGAAGGGCATCTCTGCCCATCAACTGCACCGCATGCTTGGTATCACCTACAAGTCCGCGTGGTTCATGTCTCACGGTATCCGCGAGGCCATGCGCCCCGGTGGCGAAACCGGCCCGCTTGGTGGTGAAGGCAAGACCGTTGAAGCCAATGAAACCTTTATCGGCGGCAAAGAAAAGAACCGCCACAAGTCCAAGCGCGCCAAGAAACGCCTTGGCGGTAGCTGGGGCAAAGAAACCGTGTTCTCCCTCGTTGAGCGCGAAGGGCAAGTTCGTTCAGTACACACACCAAGTGTCACCGCTGCAACGCTTCTGCCGATCCTCAAGGCACAGCTTGACCACAACACCAAGCTCATGACGGACGACGTGGGCCAGTACCGTCACAGGCACCGTGACTTTGACCATGAAGTCATTAACCACAGTGCTGATGAGTATGTACGCGGCGAAGCCCACACAAACACCGTTGAAGGCTATTTCAGCATTCTCAAGCGCGGTGTTACCGGCACCTACCACCATGTCAGCCAACTGCACCTCAAGCGCTATCTGGCAGAGTTTGACTTCCGCTATAACGAGCGCACGGCTCTTGGCGTGAACGATGCTCAACGTGCAGACAAAGCACTTGAAGGCATCGGCGGTAAGCGCCTCAACTATCGGCGGACTAACGGGGCGCGGGCCTAAGGTCAGCCCTGAAACTCAGGCGCTTATTGACTGGTGGCTTGATTGGTACGAGGCCCTGCCGGGCACGCCTTGGCGTGGGAACTAACCCGGAACATTAACTATAGACCATCTGAAAGAATCGGATACGTTAAGGGCTGGTGTGTTGGCGCACACCAGCCCTGTTAACCCCGTCGATATCCCCGACCGAGCTAAGTGATTCACGAACATCAAGTTATACACATGTGGATAACGGTCAAGGGTATCGACATCTCTTTGAGGTGAAAGATGACTTCCCTTGCAACAGCCAAAGTCACAGGCATTAGTGGCACTCAGTATGAACTCCAAGTAGACCCTATAGGTACTCAGTACAAAGAGCGCTCAGGCGTTTACGGGTTCCTCATCCCCCGCGTCGGTGGGTGGAATATCGCCTATTTCGGTGAAACCGACAATTTCCAGCGCAGGCTCTTCCTGCGGCTCGACAGCCACGACCAGTGGGCCTGCATTCAAGCCGCCGGGGCCACGCACATAGGGACGCTTCATGTCCCGGGTGTGTTGAGCGCCCGCGAAGGTA
>JANQMQ010000301.1 GCA_028279995.1 Candidatus Phaeomarinibacter sp.
ACACCCATTGCGACCCGCGTCTCAATGGGTGTGATAGCGGTCAGAGAGGCTTTCTTCGGTCACCTCAATGGCGCCCCCGAGGCACTCGGTCACATCCGAGCCGGTCATCTCAAAATGAACCCCCCCGGCGTGCGTGCCTTCCGCGCGATGCACGGCCATGAAGTCCTGCACTTCCTTGAGGATACGGTCGACCGGGCGGGTCTTGTATCCGTTGGTCGCCTTGATGGTGTTGCCATGCATCGGATCGCACGACCAGATCACCTTCTTGCCCTCGCGCTCAACAGCACGAATGAGCGGCGGCAGACCGTCACCAACCTTTTCCGCGCCGAAGCGGGCAATCAGGGTCAGGCGGCCAGGTTCATTATCCGGGTTGAGCACATCGCACAGGCGCACCAGTTCATCCGGCTCCAGCGACGGGCCGCATTTCATGGCGATCGGGTTCTTGATGCCCTTCATGAACTCCACATGCGCCGCATCAGGATGACGGGTGCGGTCCCCGATCCACAGCATGTGGGCGGAGGTGTCGTACCAGTCACCGGTTGTTGAATCGATGCGGGTCATGGCCTGCTCGTAACCGAGCAGCAGGGCTTCGTGACTCGTGTAGAAGTCCGTTGCCTGGAGCTGCGGCGACGACGTGGCGTCAATGCCGCAGGCCTTCATGAACTCAAGCGTCTCGGAGATACGTGTCGCCAGTTCCTCATAGCGATGGCCTTCGGGACTGTCAGCCACGAAGCCCATGTTCCAGCGGTGCACGAAATTGAGGTCCGCATAGCCGCCCTGGGCAAACGCCCGCAGCAGGTTCAGCGTGGACGCCGCCTGCGAATAGGCGCGCAGCTGACGCTCCGCATCCGGCACGCGCTGGGCCGCAACGAACTCGATGCCGTTGATGTTGTCCCCGAAGTAGCTGGGCAGCGTCACATCACCCTGGGTCTCCGTCGGAGCGGAGCGCGGCTTGGCGAACTGGCCGGCAATGCGTCCGACCTTTACGACCGGTGACCCGGCAGCGAAGGTGAGCACGACGGCCATCTGCAACAGCACACGGAATGTGTCGCGGATGTTGTCCGGGTGGAATTCGGCAAAGCTCTCGGCGCAGTCGCCCCCCTGCAGCAGAAAGGCACGGCCTTCCGCCACTTCGGCAAGGTCCGCCTTCAGCTGGCGAGCCTCACCTGCAAAGACCAGCGGCGGGTAGCCGGCAAGGGTCTTTTCCACATCCGCAAGCTTTTCAGCATCCGGATAGTCGGGAATGTGCTTGGCGGGCTTCTCCCGCCAGGACTGGGGCGTCCAGGTATCGCTCATAACTTCCACTCACAAATCTGACGCCGGATACCCTCGTGCACATGCCGCCAGCGTCAAGGCTGGAGCCAATCTGGATGCATGAGGGACCCGGGGACGAAGCGTCTATATACGCCTGACCGGCAGCTGATTCTACCCCTGCCCCGACATAGGTGGTTAACGGCGAAGGTGTGAGGGCTACTCCGCCGCAATGGCCTCTGGCTGCGGCTCCGGCGTCTTCATGGTCACCAGTTCTTCCGCTGCCGTCGGGTGAACAGCCACGGTGGCATCAAACTGGGCCTTGGTGGCGCCCATCTGGACGGCAATACCCACCGCCTGGATGATTTCACCGGAGGCCGGGCCGATCATGTGCACGCCCAGCACCCTGTCCGATGCCGGGTCCACGATGATCTTCATCATGGTCTTCTCATCCCGGCCGGACAGCGTGTGCTTCATGGCCCGGAAGGTGGACTTGTAGACATCAACCTGTCCGAACTGCTGGCGAGCCACTTCCTCGCTGATACCGACCGTGCCGATCTCAGGCGTCGAGAAGACAGCTGTGGGTATGCAGGAGTGATCTACCGCCACCGGATTGTCATTGAAGACAGTCTCGGCAAAGGCGGCGCCTTCGCGGATTGCCACCGGTGTCAGGTTGGCCCGGTTGGTGACATCGCCCACCGCATAGATGTTGTCCACATTGGTCTTGGAATAGGCGTCCACCTTGATGGTGCCGTTCGGCTCAAATTCCACACCGGCGTTCTCAAGGCCCAGCCCCTTGCTGTTGGGGTTGCGGCCGATGGCGAACATCACAGCATCGGTATGGATGACGGAGTTGTCGCTCAGCGTGACCGCCAGGCCGTCATCCGTCTTCTCGATGCGCTCGAACACGACGCCGGTACGGATGTCGACACCCTTCTTGTCCATTTCCGCATGCAGGTGCGTGCGCAGGTCATCGTCAAAGCCGCGCAGGATTTCTTCCCCGCGATAGACAAGCGTTGTTTCAGAGCCCAACCCGTTGAAGATGCCGGCGAACTCAACGGAGATGTATCCGCCGCCCGCAACCACAACCCGCTTTGGCAGCTCGTCTAGGTGGAATGCCTCGTTGGACGTGATCGCAAGTTCGTGGCCGGGGACTTCGTGGATGTTCGGCGTCGCACCGGTGGCGATCAGAATGTACTTCGCGGTCACGTCGCGGTTCTGGTTCACCAGATGGATCGTGTGCTTGTCCTTGATGATGGCCCGGTCTTCGATGATCTCGACGTCTGATCCTTCAAGGTTGCGGATGTAGATGCCGTTGAGGCGATCGATTTCCTTGTCCTTGTTGGCGATGAGCGTCTTCCAGTCGAACTTCGCGCCTTCAACCGTCCAGCCGAAACCTGCCGCATCCTCGATCTCCTCGTGCACGTGGCTGGCATAGACAAACAGCTTCTTCGGCACGCAGCCGCGGATCACGCAGGTGCCGCCGACACGGTATTCTTCCGCCACAGCGACCTTCGCGCCGTGGGATGCGGCCATGCGGGACGCACGTACGCCGCCGGAACCGGCACCAATGGTAAACAGGCCATAATCATAGTCGGCGCTGGTCGTTGCCATTCTTCCGGGCCTTTCTTGCTTGGGTG
>JANQMQ010000302.1 GCA_028279995.1 Candidatus Phaeomarinibacter sp.
CCGCTGCATGGATTGCGGCATCCCCTATTGCCACAATGGCTGCCCGGTGAATAACCAGATCCCGGACTGGAATGATCTCGTCTATTCAGAAGACTGGGAGGAAGCCGCCCGCAACCTCCACTCGACAAATAATTTTCCGGAAATGACAGGCCGCATCTGCCCAGCGCCATGCGAAGCAGCTTGCACGCTCAACCTCATCGACGAACCGGTGACCATCAAGTCGATCGAGTGCGCCGTTGCGGACCGTGCAGCTGAGGAAGGCTGGATCCAGCCGCAGATACCCACCGTCAAGACTGGCAAGACCGTGGCCATTGTAGGCTCCGGCCCCGCTGGCATGGCCTGCGCCCAGCAGCTTGCCCGCGCCGGCCATGACGTGACGCTGTTTGAAAAGAACCAGAAGGCCGGTGGCCTGATGCGCTACGGCATTCCTGACTTCAAGATGGAAAAGCACGTCATCGATCGCCGCATAGACCAGATGACCGCCGAAGGCGTCACGCTAAAAACCGGCGTGCATGTGGGCGTTGATATTACTACTGATGAGCTGATGAAGGACTTCGACGCCGTCGTTTTGGCAGGCGGTGCTGAAAAGCCCCGCGATCTGCCCATCGAAGGCCGCGATCTGGATGGCGTGCACTTTGCCATGGATTTCCTGCCCCAGCAGAACCGCCGCGTCGGTGACGAGCATCTGGGCAATGTCGCCCCCATCCTTGCCGGCGGCAAGCGCGTGGTGGTGATTGGTGGTGGTGATACCGGCTCGGACTGCATAGGCACGTCCTTCCGCCAGGGCGCCGTTTCGGTGACCCAGCTGGAAATCATGCCCCAGCCGCCCGAGAAGGAAGACAAGCTGATGACGTGGCCCAACTGGCCACTGAAGTTCCGCACGTCTTCCAGCCAGGCCGAAGGCGCCGACCGCGACTTCGCCGTCATGACCGCCAAATTCAACGGCGAAGACGGTCACGTGACCTCGCTTACCTGCGTCAAGGTCGATGACAAGATGCAGAAAATCGAAGGCAGCGAGTTCGAGCTCAAGGCAGACCTCGTGCTCCTCGCCATGGGCTTCGTCAGCCCCGTGCATGAAGGCATGATTGAAAGCCTCAACCCGGAAATGGACCAGCGCGGCAACGTCAAGGCCGATACCGAAGGCGACAACAGCTACAAGACATCCGTCGACAAGCTCTACGCCTGCGGCGACATGCGCCGCGGCCAGTCCTTGGTCGTCTGGGCCATCCGTGAAGGCCGCCAGTGCGCCCACACAGTCGACAAGGCCCTGATGGGCTCAACCACACTCCCGCGCTAGCGCGACCGACAGTCAAGACTGCAAAAGCCCTTCAGCGATGCTGGAGGGCTTTTTTGTTTCGAATTACGTTTGCCCAAACTACTCTTGGAGAAACGATCCGGCGCTTAACTGGTTGGGCACTCAATACAACGCGAGGCTCCATGTACATGATCATTTTTCAGGGCTATGGCTTTGCTGTCTTCTTTTTCTTAGCTCTCGCATTTGCCCTAACCGATTGGCTGCTCAGAGCGGCATTCCAAATCGACACGAGCACAAACCCACCCGAATTCATTGCGTTAGCTTTTGTCGTCGCCGCGCCAATGCAGTGGGCGTTCGACAGGTATCGAAGAACCAAAAAGTTCTATCGACATCAATGGCTCTTTTTCATCCACATAAAGTATTGGGCGTACATACTTGTCGGCTTGGGAGCTCTCTACTACATCGCCTTCGGGCTGATTTTCGTCAAGGAATGACGCTACGTGGTCTGTTAGGACAAAGCACGGGCGTGTTCTTACTCCGCCACCCCACCGCGCAAATCCTCCGGCGGCTCACCCTGCTTGAGCCCCTGAACAAACGCATCAAAGTCTTCCCACGTGGCGTCATGCAGCGCCGTCACGCTCTCATCCATGAGCGTGAACAGCTCGGTCATACCGTTCTTCTCCATCTGCTCGTGCCACGCTTCGCTCACCGCAATCACGGTGTCTTCCACAGGGCCAATGGGCAGACCGCGCACATAGGTCACCAGCGAGGCTGAGTGAAACAGCGCAAGGATGAACATGCCGAACAGCATGGCGTACAACGCACGCTTGAAGGTCAGCGTGGTCTCGTTCTCCGCGTTCAGGGATGCCTTGGGCTTCATTTCAAAGCCGGGCTCATAGGCGTCAGCTTCCGGGTCGATATGTTCCATCATCGTCGAACGCCCTCCCTAGAACTGGAAATAGATGAACGGGGCGACACCTTCAGGCGCCATGGCCTCGATGGCAAGAATGCCAAATCCGAGCATCAGACCCAAGACCGGCCAGGGCGCGCGCTGCAACACACGCCCCGCCCCGACAGCCCAGTTGGAGGGCAGGAACTGGCCCGCAAGCGAGAAGGCAACAAGACCAACGATGAAAGGCGTCGCAAACTGCGCCGGCTGCGACCAGTCAAAAATGCCAACCACATAGTCCCACGCGCCGGAGAAGGTCGGCGCCCGGAAGAAAATCCAGGCGAAGCACACCAAGTGGAACGTCACGATGATGCCCAGCACCGTGGCGAAAGAGTTCTGGATGCTGCGTCCCAGCCCCAGGAAGAAAGCGACGAACCCAACGCCATAGCCATTGGCATCCTTGTTGAGGTCTTCCCAGCGTTTGGTCAGCGCTCGCTCAACCCCCAGCATCGCTCCATGGAACGCGCCCCAGAATACGAACGTCCACGCCGCCCCATGCCAGATACCACCGAGGAACATGGTGAGGAACAGATTTCGGTAGGTCTTGAACGTCGACCCGCGGCTGCCGCCCAGCGGAATGTAGAGATAGTCTCTGAGCCATGTGGACAGCGAGATGTGCCACCGCCGCCAGAACTCCTGCAAGGACGCAGAGCGGTACGGATGGTCAAAGTTGCGCGGAAAGCGGTAGCCCAGCAAAGCCGCCACCCCGATGGCGATGTCAGAGTACGCTGAAAAATCGCAATAGATCTGCACCGCATAGGCATAGACGCCCAGCAGCAGGTCCCCGCCACCAAAGGCCGTGGGATCAAAGAACACATGATCCACCACTTCCGTCGCCAGATAGTTGGCAATCACCATCTTCTTGAACAGGCCCACGAGAATGAGCACCACGGCGAGCGACGCCATACGGCGGCTCACATGCGGCGTGCGTTGAAGCTGCGGCAGGAAATGGGCAGCACGGACAATCGGCCCGGCCACCAGCTGCGGAAAGAAGGAGATGTAGAGGAAGATATCCAGCACCGAGCGCGACGCACCCACATGCCGCCGGTAGACATCGACCAGATAGGAGATGCCCTGGAAGGTGAAGAACGAAATCCCGACCGGCAGGATCACTTCCAGGAACGGCAGGTCGCGCTCGATACCCAGCGTGGTGAGAATGTCCGCCAGCGAGTCGAGGAAGAAGCCGTAATATTTGAAGAAGCCGAGCACACACAGGTTGAGCGCAACGGCGATGCCCAGCACCCATTTGCGCGTGACGCCGTCATTGAGCCCGCCGATGATGCGGCCCGCTGCGTAATTCAGCAGCGATGAGCCCGCAAGCAGCAGGGTAAAGCGCCAGTCCCAGTAGCCGTAGAAGAAGTAGGAGGCGAAGACGAGCACCAGCTTGCGCGCATCCATGTCCCGCCGCAGTTCCCATGCAACAAGGAACACGATGACGAAGAACAGCGCAAAATCCAGTGTCGGAAACAGCATGCCCGAGCGCGTCTCATTTGGGACACCGCGCCGTGAAACGGGTCAAACCGCACCACAAACGTTAATCCCTGGTTACCCCTGAGCCCGAACTGTCCCGATCTGGAACAGACGGACCCTCCCTATCCCCGGGCCTTGCCACAAACGCGCCATTCAGTGCGTCAAACAGCGCTTTTGCTGAGGCCTTGTAGCCCTCGCCGGTCAGGTGCACATGGTCCGGTCGGGCCAGCTGCGGGTCTTCCGCGAGACGCCAGTCATGAACGGAGCA
>JANQMQ010000604.1 GCA_028279995.1 Candidatus Phaeomarinibacter sp.
CGACACCATGAAGGCCACAGCGAACGCATTGAACGTCACCGCATAAGCGGCCAGCGCGATGGGTCCCATCAGCCCTGCCATCAACTGCATGATTGAAAATGCGGCGTTCTCCGTGCCGAGGCTCGCACCGGCGGCATAGCCCAGTTCACGCTGGCGCTTGCCGCCCTGCCAGAACGCCCGCCAGTTTTGCGAAACCCGGCGACGAATGCCGAAGCTCTCCCCATCGCGCAGATGCCAGATGTAGAGATTGATCAGAAGTGCCTGGAAGGTCCAAACAGTTGCTGTCGCAACCGCCGAACCGATGGCACCCATTGCCGGGAACGGGCCTACGCCGAACACAAGCACCCAGTTGGCAAGAATGTTCAGCAGGTTCGCCACTATCATGATGACCATACCCGGCAACGGGCGCTTGATACCTTCCAGAAAATAACCGCCTGCCACCGTCATCAACAGGAAAGGCAGGGCGATGCCGAGCACCATGCTGACCCTGCCGCCCTCATGCGCCAGTTCGTCCGTCTGTCCGGTCAGTGACAGGATCGGCCCACCAAAGGCACAGAAGAGCAAACCAAGACAGCCAAGGCCGAAGGCGTATGGTACACCCCGCCGCCACGCCGCCCCGCAGGCATGATGCTCACCGGCACCAAAGGCATTTGAGGTAACGACCAACTGCCCCATGATCCCGCCAAGCAGAAACAGCATCACAAAGGCATAGGGCACATGCCCGATAGCCTGAAAGGCGAGCTGCTCGGTCGAGAAATTGCCGACCATGACCGTATCAACGACCGACATGGTCAATACGCCACCGCGCTGCACCATTGTTGGCGCAGCCAGACGCGCAAGCTCCGAGAGGTGCGCACGGTAGAGCGACATTCGCTCCGGTGAAAAAATATGTAGTGCCATGAAAACAGAGGATCCGCAGGCGGGTGTGGCGAGGTACTGAAAGCAGTCAGGCCGGTTGACGCGCTGCAAGCTATCACGAGAAAGCACGTGAAGAAGCCTTGCCTTTGCACATGAGGCTTGCCGGTACTGCGCGGGCAAACATCCAGGTCGCAAAAACTTGTCTCGCAACCGCGTAAGTGGTCCCCTATCTCCACTGGGAGACCAGTGCCACGAGATTGACCTATCAGGAGGGCCGAGACATGGGCAGACGACTGATTGTGTTCCTGATTATTGCAGCGCTTGGGGGTGCGGGTGTCTGGCAGATACTCCAGACCAGTCAGCCCGGCGCGATTGTATTCGGGGCGGCCATGCTGCTGGTCGCGGTTGCCTCGCTGTTTGGCGGCAAACCCAAGCAAGGCGGCAGGAAGCCAAAGGACAAGATGCCTGGACAGGCTGTGGCATTTCGCCAAAGCCGGGCAATGGTCCGCGGCGAGGATGGTGAGATACGGGGCCTGCCCGGTGGTCCTGCATAACCGGGTTCAGGCCCGTGCCTGTCCGTTGCCATAGAGTGAATGCATGACGTCTTCAGCTGGCCGACGCCGCGTCGTATCTGCCCCGCCATCCGTTGGAGGCGACAGACGGCGCAGATCCCGCTCCCTGCATACACTCAGCCTCGTCGCAGCGAGCATTACGGGAGCGACCCAGTTGGCCGGCGCGCAGGCAGCCGAAGCAGCCGATCTCATCCGCTATGCCTGGAATGATACTGAAATGGTCGCGCAACGGGCCGGCGATGCGCGCGGTCTGCGTGTGATTTTCATTCACGGCACACCCGGGTCCGCAGGCGCGTGGGATGACTTTCTCGCAGATGTGCCGGAGGGGTTGGAATATGTCGCCGTCGACCGTGCAGGGTTTGGCAAAAGCGGGCCGGCCGATGCCGTAACCTCTCTTGAGGCGCAGGCCGAAGCCATTGCGCCTCTTGTTGATACGGCTGCGACCCCTGGCGTCATCGTGGTCGGCCATTCCCTCGGTGGCCCCATTGCCACAATGGTGGGGGCCTTGAGGCCTGACAGTGTCAGGGCCCTGGTCATCGTGGCCGGATCACTGGACCCGTCGCTGGAAGAAATCCACTTCATGCAGCCGATCGGCGAATGGTGGGGCATATGCCACATATTGCCGCGCACGATCCGCAACGCGAACCGGGAACTCATGGTTCTCAAAGAGGAACTGAAGGCACTTGCGCCGAAGATGAGCGATCTCACCATGCCTATCGAAATCGTGCACGGCACTGACGACAATCTGACGCCATTTGAGAATGTCCCCTACATGGAAGCGAATTTTACATCTGCACCTTTGATGGTGACGGTTCTTGAAGGTCAGAACCACTTTCTACCCTGGAATTCCAAGGCAGAAATTGAGGCTGCCATTGACCGCGCCGCCGATTCCGGCCAATCAACGGCCTCTGAAACGGGGCAATTGGATACGCCGTAACCTGCCTGAAACACGATTTGGGCGATCCTGCCCGGGCGGGTAGATTGCCCGCGACCTGATTCACTCCTGCGCCGGACACCATATGGACCTGTCCTACGAAGGGCTCCTGGCCTTCATCGAGTCGTTTTCCGACAACCAGTTGCTGGTCATGTTGGCGATAACGATCGGCACCCTCATTCTCGAGGATGCCGCAACGGTGACCGCTGCCCTGTTGGCGTCCGAAGATGTGCTACCCCACAGCGCAGCACTGCTCTCGCTCTATGTGGGTATCCTGTTTGGTGATCTCGGGCTCTACGGCGTGGGTGCGGCGGCGGCAAGATGGCCGCGCGCCCGGCGGTGGGTCTCCGAACACAGAATAATGCGGGGCCGGGAGTTTCTCGAAGGGTCCTTGTTCGTCACCCTGTTTGGCGCTCGATGTATCCCGGGAATGCGCCTGCCGACTTATACAGCTGCTGGCTTCGTCGGTATTCCGTTTCCCAGATTTGCTCTGTATGCGGGCGGTCTGGCCGCTGGCTGGTCCACCGGCCTTTATACGATCATCGCCATACTGGGTGAAACGGTCCTCAACGAGCTTGGCCCCTGGCGCTGGGGTGTTGCCGCATTTGTGATTGCGCTCGCCATTGTATTGCCGCGCGTAACCGAGAAAATCATCAAACGGCGCAGTCAAAAGGCGGCGTCGACCGACACCCCCGGATAGACCCGCAACAAGACCTGACGGCTTTCAGGAATGACCGGCAAGACCACCACACCCAACAGGCCCATTCATGTGGGCATGCCACCACTGGATATGTCGGGACCACCGGTTTCTTTCTTCGAATTCTGGCCGGGCCGCCTGTTCTACGCCCCGATCGC
>JANQMQ010000620.1 GCA_028279995.1 Candidatus Phaeomarinibacter sp.
AGACGAGCCGTTGGACTCGGTGATTTCCGACACCAGACGAATGGTGTAGGGGAACTCATCCTTGCCCGGCAGCAGGGCCTTCAGTGCACGCCATGCAAGCTTGCCGTGGCCGATTTCGCGGCGGCCGGTGAAGCCTGTACGGCCCGTCTCGCCCACAGAGTAAGGCGGGAAGTTGTAGTGCAGCATGAAGTTTTCTTTGTAGGTGCCGGACAGAGCATCAATCATCTGCTCGTCGTCACCGGTGCCCAGCGTTGCCACAACCAGCGCCTGCGTTTCACCACGGGTGAACAGTGCAGAGCCGTGTGTGCGCGGCAGGACAGATACTTCCGACACGATCGGACGCACATCAGCCAGGCCGCGGCCGTCAATGCGCTTGCTTGTGTCGAGGATCGAGTTACGCACGATGTCGGACTCGATGCCCTTGAAGGCGCCGCCAATGGCGGATGCGTCCGGTGCGTCGTCAGAACCATCAGCCAGGGCTTCAACAGCCTTGTCCTTGGCCTGCGCCACAGCTTCCTGACGGGCAGCCTTGTCGGCGATCTGGTAGGCGGCACGCAGGTCGCCTTCGACGATCTCGCGCACCTTGGCTTCCAGGGCCGAGTTGTCCGGCGGTGTGAAGTCGCGCGGCTCTTTGGCTGCGCCTTCCGCCAGCTTGATGATCATGTCCAGCACCGGCTGCATCTGTTCGTGGCCGTACATCACGGCGCCGAGCATCACATCTTCGGACAGTTCATTGGCTTCGGATTCCACCATCAGCACAGCATCGCCCGTACCGGCCACGACGAGGTCGAGGTCGCTCTCGGCGGTTTCGTCGATGGTCGGGTTCAGGGAGTATTCGCCGTCCTTGTAACCAACGCGGGCGCCACCAATCGGGCCGAGGAACGGCACGCCGGAGATGCACAGTGCTGCGGACACCGCCACCATGGCGACAATGTCCGGATCGTTTTCAAGGTCGTGGCTGAGAACCGTCGCGATGACCTGCGTTTCGTTCTTGAAGCCCTTGACGAAGAGCGGGCGGATCGGACGGTCGATGAGACGTGACGTCAGCGTTTCCTTTTCCGTCGGGCGTGCTTCACGCTTGAAGAAGCCGCCGGGAATCTTGCCCGCTGCGTAGTACTTTTCCTGGTAGTTCACCGTCAGCGGAAAGAAGTCCAGGCCCGGCTTGGGCTGGCGGTCCGCGACGACTGTGGCGAGGACGGATGTCTCGCCATAGGTTGCCAGCACGGCGCCGTCTGCCTGACGGGCGATGCGGCCGGTTTCGAGGGTGAGCGTGCGCCCGCCCCATTCAATTTCTTGCTTGTGGATATCGAACATATTTTCAGTTTCCTAATCGTGTGCCGTCATGTGGCACGGGCGGGGGCATTCGTTTGCCTTGGGCCGCCCAGATGCCGGGTGCGGAGCCTTCTCCGGTACCCGGACCGCATGTGTCTCACCGAGCCCTCCCGATGATCCGCATACGGATTTGGTGCAGTAATGATACCTGCTATTGGGCCCGCCTCCGGTTTCCCGAAGGCAGGCCCAATATTCTCGTGCTAGCGGCGGATGCCGAGGCGCTGGATCAGATCCTTGTAGCGCGGCTCGTCCTTCGCCTTCACATAGTCCAGCAACCGCCGGCGCTGGCTGACCAGCTTCAGGAGACCGCGGCGGGAGTGATTGTCCTTGCCGTGACCCTTGAAGTGTTCGGTGAGATTTGAAATCCGCTCCGTGAGGATAGCCACCTGTACTTCGGGAGAACCGGTGTCACCATCCTTGGTGCCATATTCTTTGATGAGCGCAGTCTTGCGCTCCTGGGTAATCGACATCGAGCTTCCTTTCTAAAAGCTCCCCTAGCTGGGGAGGTTGAAAACGCGCGTGGGTTGCAGCTCGCCTTGTCGGGCTTCACACAGGGCAACGGGTTGCCCGTGAAGCATGGCGCAAATTGTGCCTTTGACGATGGGAGCGTCCCGTCCACGCGACAGAACCGCCTGACCTTGCTTCAATCGCGCCGCATCATTGCCACTCACGGCCAGAGCCGGGATGTCGTCCAGCGCGGTCTCAAGTGGCAATAAAAAAGGCGCCTTGGGGTCTGGCGCGGGCGGACTATTGCTCAAATCGTCCGCCTTTTCCACCGCTATTTGAGCGGGGAATTCAGTAATGGTTTCAAGGGGTACGGCGTCATCCTCGCTGAACGGGCCGACCCGCAGCCGCCGCAGCATGGCCACATGGCCAAAAGTGCCCAGATCCTGCGCCAAATCGCGGGCGAGAGACCGCACATAGGTGCCCTTGCCGCAGGTCATTTCAAACACTGCCTCGTCATCTGACGGCTGGTCCACCAGCTTGAGATCAAGGATTTCAACCGTGCGGGCCTTGAGTTCCACTTCTTCCCCGTCGCGGGCAAGGTCGTAGGCGCGCTCGCCATTGACCTTGATGGCGGAGTACCGGGGCGGGATCTGGCTGATTTCGCCGATGTAGGTCGGCAGAGCGACAAGGATCTCGTCATTGGTGGGGCGTACATCGCTTGTGGCCGTCACCTCGCCCTCGCGGTCATCGGTGTCGCGCTGCTCGCCCCAGCGCACGGCAAAACGATACTCCTTGGTGGCGTCCACCAGATAGGGAACGGTCTTTGTGGCTTCGCCCAGGGCCACGGGCAGAATACCTGACCCCAGCGGGTCCAGCGTGCCGGCATGACCGGCCTTCTGGGCGTTGAATGCCCGGCGTACCTTGGAAACCACATGGGTCGATGTGGGCCCCAGTGGTTTATCCACCACCACCCATCCGGAGACGGGCAGGCCTTTTTTGCGGCGGCCCATCAGCTACGTCTCGTCTTTTTCGGAGGTGTCGCGGGCAACCTCGGCAGACCGCAGGATGCCGTCGATGCGCGCACCTTCGGCAAAGCTCGTGTCGATCTCGAAGGTCAGGTCCGGCGTGAACTTGGTGGTCATGCGCTTGCCCAGCTCCCCACGCAGATATTTGCGGTTGCGGGTCAGCGCTTCGAGCACTTCCTTTTCACCTTCACCGCCCAGAGGCTCGATGGCGACTGTGGCATTACGCAGGTCCGGAGAGGCCCGCACTTCGGTGACTGTCACGATCGCGCTTTCGAGCACCGGGTCGTGCACATCGCCGCGCGTCAGCAGGTCACTGAGGACATGGCGAATAAGCTCGCCCACCCGCAACTGCCGCTGGGATGGCCCACGCGCTTTCGCGCTGGACACATGATCTGATCTGCTCATGAGTTATCCAGACCTTCAGGGAGAAAGCAGCGGGACGCCTACAGCACCCGCTCCACTTCCGTCACATCGAAGCACTCGATCACGTCGCCCTTGCGGATGTCCTGATAGTTCTCAAACGACATCCCGCATTCCTGGCCGTTGCCGACTTCCTTCACTTCATCCTTGAAGCGCTGGAGCGTCGACAGTGTGCCTTCGTGGATCACCACATCGTCGCGCAGCAGGCGTACCTTGGAGCCGCGTTTGACGGTGCCTTCCGTGACACGGCAACCGGCGACCTTGCCGACCTTCGACACGTTGAAGACTTCGAGAATTTCCGCATTGCCGAGGAACGTTTCGCGCAGCTCCGGCCCAAGCACACCGGCCATGGCCGCCTTCACGTCGTCGATCAGGTCGTAGATCACCGCGTAGTAGCGGATGTCCACACCCTGCTGACGGGCCGCATCCCGGGCAGGCGCGTTGGCGCGCACATTGAAGCCGAGGATGGCGGCACCGGAAGTCGCGGCAAGTGTCACATCACTTTCGGTGATGCCGCCAACGCCTG
>JANQMQ010000660.1 GCA_028279995.1 Candidatus Phaeomarinibacter sp.
TGTCACGCGCCGACGGGACCGGGAACTCGCCACCCACCAGGAAATTGGCACTCTCACCGGTAATCGCGGTGAGTGTCGGTTCCGCCAGTGTGCGCAGCAAGCCGTTGCGCTCAAGCGCACGAAGGGCACCGTCGATATAGGACCCAGCGGAATCGTTGAACGAAATGCCGCTGGATTGCGGGAATATGTCACCGCCTCCATTCGTCGACGGCCGCACGTTTGTGGGCGCCGTTGTCAGCCCGCCCAGGGCGCGGCCCTGCACGGAGAAGGCGTTGTTGGTCTGAAGTCTAAGGGCAAGGTCGCCGATCGAACTGATGGATGACAGGTTGATTCCAAGCTGCTTGATCAAGGTGCGTTGCATCTCGGCAATCGTGACCTTGAGCATCACCTGTTCCTTGCCGTCGATGGACAGCATGTTGAGGACCTTTTTTTCATCCCCCACATACCGGACGGCAATTTCGCGGGCCTTGCTCGATGCGGCTGCGCTCTCCACAACACCTGTCAGCATCAGGTTGTCATTGATGGCTTCCACCTGAATGCGCGCATCAGGAAGGTGACGGCCCAGCATGGTCAAAAGACTGTCGATATCTCGCTCGACACGGATTTCCAGGTTGAGTACCTGGCGGCCGGCACCGTCAAAGAAGAAGGCATTTGTTTCGCCAACGGCCATGCCCAGCAGGTAGGTCCTGCGCGCGCTGCGCACGATGGCGTCGGCAATTTCGGGGTTTGCGATAAGCACATCTGCCGCATCGACAGGAAGTTCGACAACGGCCGACTTGTTGAGCCCCAGCGTCATGATCTGGCTATTGGCGCTTTCACCGCCCACATCAACCTTGACCACGGGGCTTCCTTCTTCGCCGCCCAGGAGCTGCGCAGCGCTGGTCGGCGCGGCGGCAGGTCCCGCCGTCAGCAGAAATGACGTGATAGCCGCAACAAACACGTTGCGAAGTATTTCAACACGAGTGGCCGCCTGGCCGGTGCGCATAAGACTACTCATCGGCTCATCCGGGGTTGCTCAACGGACTGGACGCCGTAGCGCACAACGGTTACTGCGGCTCCCTGGCGTGCATTGGTGCTTCGGTTTGCGCCAAGGGCACCGGTGTCTACCGGCCCGCCGGTTGCTGTATCGGCCATGCTGCGCAGGGACAGCCAGATATCGCCCATGGCCTGAGCGCGGGCGAGTGTTTCGGCCTGCTTGGGGCTGAGTTCCAGCGTAGCGGTCTTGCCCACAGCGATCTTCTCGCCGGTTTCGTCATTGGCCTCGGCAAAGGCCTGGTCAATCGCCAGTACGCGGACATTTGCCAGAACCGTATCGCTGGCAACGACCGCTTCGCGGCCTGTGTCACTGCGGGTTTGGCGCGTAACAATCACATCTACCCGGTCACCCGGCAGGATGAACCCGCCAGCACCAGTTTCTGGAGAAATCGCCACAGACACTGCACGCATGCCTTCGCTCAAACGGGCCGCCATGGAGCCTGCTGAATTCCCGTCTATCACCTTGGACTTCGTCACAGGTTCGCCGCGCAACATCGATGAGCGCACAAGCGCTCCCTGCATGGTGCCCATGGCGTCCGGTGTTCGGGCCTTCACCACATAGCCTGAAGCCAAAGCCTCGGTCGGCCAGGTCTGCCAGCGAAGATCACCAGGTGTGACTTTGCTGCCTATCTGCAGGTCGCGCGCAGCAACCAGTACTTCATCCAGGACAATCTTGGGCTCCGGGGCTTCCACCCGCTGGACGTCCTCGCCAACAAAGGAAGACGCCAGCCAGGCAGCAGCAGCGGCTGCCAGTACGGCCAGTATGAGAACAGCGATGCGTGCTACGGACATGAGCCGGGCTTTCGCGTTATGGGGCGCTCCTAGGGGCGCAATGAATGGTGCAGGCGCGCGCATGGGCGCATTGGCAGATCCTGCGTGCGGGTATCAAACTGGGAATTCGTCAATTCGCAGTTAACCGTGTTGGTCAAATGCAAACCGGTAGGACAGGGGCCGAGCCGGTGAACGGACGTGCGGGTCAGTTTTCTCATGCCGCCCCCGTCAACCAGACGCTTTGGCCAAAGGCTATGAGACCGCCGGCGGCCAGAGCCAATCCGTAAGGAACCCCTTCACCGGGGTCATGCAGACGCATCAGCCAGCTCTGCGCTGCAAGCGGTGCGGGCATTGGCAGTTTGCGGAAAAACAGAAGGGCAAGTGTGAGGAGACCACCGAGTACGGTGGACACCAGCAGGAACCCGAGAATCTGCGCGGGCCCGAGCCACAATGCCGCCGCGGCAAAGAACTTGGCATCTCCCCCGCCGATCCACCCGGTTGCGAACAGGCCCATGCAGACAAGAAGAGCGCCCAGCCCAACGGCGATATGCAGCCCCAGCGTACCGATCGGCATCGCGGTTCCCGCGGCGGCCAATGGAAAGGCCAGGGCCAGCGTTCCGGTCAGCCAGTTGGGAATGCGCATGCTGACCGCATCGGATGCGGCTGCTGTGACCATCAGCAGCGGAAAAACCGCAACGATACTCCATTGCAACAATGAATAGGCAGGCAGGGCGGCTATGTCCGGCATATCTCGCAAGGCTCCAGCGGCGGTACTGTCCCCATTAGGCGCGCCAAGCCGTAAACCTCGGGTAAACCCTAAAATATGAGGCAATATGTCGATTGTATTGAGCGGTCTGACAGTACGCTGGACAGGTGATGACCTCTTGTGTGGGAGGTCACATCCAACTGCACCAGACAAAAGAAAAGGACCGCCGGGGTAACCCCGGCGGTCCAGATCTTTTCCGGCGGAAAACGCCGTCTGAACGAAATCGCTTACTGCATTTCGTCAGAGACGGTACCGAATGTGCCGCCGATGTTTTCCCCAAGTGTGGTTACTGCACCAATGATCGCAACAGCGATACCAGCAGCAATCAGGCCGTATTCGATGGCCGTGGCGCCGGACTCATCACCGGCAAAACGCTTAATAAAATGGCTCATGAAAGCCTCCTCTGGATCAATCCAAGTTGTCGCGACTGTGTCGAAACAGTCCCTGATTGGCGCTGGCAGTCGGGACAGGCCACCAGATCACCTGAACCCGAATTTAGAGACCCGCACTTACCTGTGTATTAATCCGATAATTAAAAGGAGTTGTATCCAGACAAAAATGGCATGGGGCAGTAAAAAAGAAGAAAAAAATAAAGTATAGGTAGTAGAACTCAGGTTTTCTGATTTTGTATGTGGAGCAATGAATGCTTTTGAAGCGGAGGTTGGTTAACAAAATGCTTCATCTAAGATTGCATGAAATTCAGTTTCACTGAAATCGCACGAGCTGCCCTCACGCTGTGGCCATCTGGCGGAGCTTGTCTGCATCAAGAATTGAAAGTCCCGGATACCGGCGCTCTGCACAGCCAGACTTGACCAGACTTGCCAGGCCGGCGGCCACATCCGCTTCGCTCAGACCCGTCCAGTCCGCGAGTTCCCGGTGTCGGGGCAACCGCGAAACCATCAGAACTCCCTGATTGTCTGGATCTGTTTCCGCCATCCGCAGCAGCTCTGCATACAGCTTGTGGCTGTTGCCATCCGCCTGGTGAGGCGCGCGGGGCGTTGCGTTCATGGCGTCCAGCGCCTGGGCCCTGAGCAACTGTAGGGCAATAGCGGGGTTGGCAGTGACCAGCACACAAAACTCGTCAGCAGACAGAAACGAAACTTTGCTCTCGCTGAGAGACACGGCAGAAAGATGCGGTGTCTCCCCCGCGAGGGCTTCCAGATGTCCAAACACCCCGCCCGCACCAACATCCTGGAAGGCCACGTCTCCATGCCTGTCCGGCGGCATGGAAATGCGCACGGCACCGGACCGTACAAAGGCCATGCTGGCTTCCCCGGCTCCCGGCCCGCCCACAACATCACCTGGCGCATATGACATGTGCCGGCAGGTCTGTGTGATGCCATCCAGTGTTGTCTGGGGTAGGGGAGCAAGGCAGGTGATGGCTGCCAAGGGGCCTGTAAGCGTAGCTACGTTTCCGGTCCGGTCAGGGGCGGTGGTTTCGGAAGAAGCGAAAGAAGTGCGGCGGGCAGTCGGCATGGCGGAGGCTCACAAGTGTAAATAGGGTCAGCGAACCATCGCAGCCGGACGCAGCGCCCCGGCGCGAGGCAAGTTGTGTTTGCCATATGCGGGTCTAAGGCCCGGCTAAGCCAGGCCGGCAATCCTTATGAAACATTGAGAAAAGGGTCGGCCAAACCATCAGTAAACGATAGCTAAACCCAAATCGGCGCTTTCGTGGTTTCTTCACCATTTCAGGCGAGGCTGACCGTCAGGATTTTCCGAAAGGTCATTTCGACTGTTTCAAGGAGCGCCACCATGCGCCGAAAAATGTCACCAGCCCTAAACGCCCTTCAGGTTGCTCGCCACGCCGGTCTTGCCGCCTGCCTGGCTGCGGCAATTCCGGCAGCTCTTCTGGCCGGTCAGGTATCCCCGGCAAACGCCGGTGGGATGTATGAGATGGTGTCTCACGATTTCGCAGTGGGAATTGATCAGGCAAAGACGCTGCGTATTGAAGGTGCTGCCGCCATTGTTGCCGTTGGTAACCCTTCAATTGCGGATGCGATCATACAAAGGTCGGACATGCTGCTGCTTGTTGGCCGGTCTTACGGCGCGACCAATGTGCTGGTGCTCGACCATGACGGAAACGAGTTGGCTTCACTGATCGTCAATGTCGTCGACGCTGCACCTCGTCTCGTGACGGTCAGCAGGGGTAAGATGCAGTCAAGTTACAACTGCGCTCCGCAATGCCAGGCGATCATGCGTATCGGAGACTCGGCAGATTTCTCCGAAGGTGTGACTAAGCAGACCCGCGCCAAGATGGGGCTGGCAACCGAGGGTGCCGAGGCGACGGCAGCCGGAGGCGGCGAACAGTAAGTGCCCGCTGCTTTAGCGACCCAGACATATGAAAACCCCGGGGTGTACCCCCGGGGTTTTTGTGTCTCTGGCGCAACGACATTACGGATCAGTGTTACCTGGCGAGCCGCAGGTTGCTCAGATCATAAGCGATGGTCTGAAAGGTTGCGCGCAGCTCTTCATTGCTTGGGCTGTTGAAGTAGAGCTCGGGTTCGGTCGCGCATTCCCGGAACACTTCCGCGAGGGAAGGCGAGTTGAGCTGGAACGTGATCGTATAGATCCGGACACCCTCACTCTTGATGCGTTCACACATGTCGGCAACTTTCTGGTCGATCTTGTTGCGCGCCGAGCTAATGCTGTTGGTGCCAAGGCGTTTCTTGGCGATGTAACCAAAGCTCGTGTAGTCGGACTTGTTGAACGTATTCTGGCTGACGATTTCGTTGTTGCCGTCCGTCAGCAGAATGACTGCCTTTTGGACATCGGGATCGCTGAAGCTCTTGCCTTCCGTAAAGGGAGCGCTCGGCGACAGCACGCGCCAGCCCCAAGCCAGGCCTTCTGCGATGTTGGTGCCGGAATTGTACCACGGCTCCATCGCCCGCACTTCGTCTATCAGCGTGCTCTTGGAATTTGTCAGGGGAACCAGCGGGCGGGCGCAGCTCTTGTTCGGCCCTCTTGTGCTTGAGGGTATTTCATCAACCGAGACGTTGTAGCCGATATATTTGGGGCTGTATTTCTGGCGCTTCTTCTTTTTCCCGCCTGTGCGGTCATTGGCATAGTTGTTGTTGGCATTGCCCTCATTGTCAGGCTCGTCCGGCCAGAAGTAAGGAACAAAGAGCGTATCGGGACTACCCGGTGAAGGCTCTGTGTCAAGCGTGTCATGGGGCTCCGGCCGCATTTCGACGCATCCCTTCCATGACGCGTTGTTGATACCGTTGAACAACTCGAAATGGTTGGTCGGGCCTTTGTCCGGATCAAAGTTCTCGCCGTGGTACCTGGACTCGCCGTTGACGTCCATCCAGGCCATGTCAAAACCTTCAGCCTTGATGTTCACAGCCGTAACGAATGGAACAAGCGACATGCGCAGGAGTTCCGGCTGATCCTGATCGCCAAACAGGATGGAGACAAGATCTTCAGCCGCCGTGCGAAGCGCACCGATCTTGCCGTTCCATGCCATGGACCCGGTGTTATCAAGCACCATGGCGATTTCCAGGGATTTGGATTCGCGTACGACCGTGATTTCACTACCGACTGTCATGCTGTCAAAGCCAACAACGCTCATAATGGTTGTCGGCAGTTCTGCGGTAACCGCAAGCGTGACACTGCCATCACCCGGGGTCAGCATCAGCGTACCCGGGACGCCGGTTTCCTGGTCATTGTAATTGGCATTGAAGAAGCTCTGTGCAGTTGCCAGCATCTCCGCTTCTGTTGTTGCTGGCGCAGCCCCTACAGCAAGCCCTGCTGCATCGAGGGCGCGCTCGAGGCGTTGCTGCACAATGAAGGCACGGTTGAGGTCAACAGCTGCACCTGCTGCCGCTGTCAGGGGCAGGAGGGACAGGGCAAAGATCATGGCAAGATTGCCGCCCTGATCATACGAGAAGCGTTTCAGAAAATTCGTTGCGAGCGTACGCGCTCTGCGTCTGAGAACATGTTGCATCTGACTTCTTCCGATGCTCCTGAAAACCAGCCATGGCTGGCCTGCCGTCCGGTGGTGGCATTGCCTTTGGCGTCCCGGACATGGTCCGCCCGAACCTTGTTGAGCAGCTCAAGATAGGGAGCGGGGGGTGAAGTAGGTGTTAAGAAAACTGGTTAGCAATGCGTGAATTCGGAGCGTGAATTTGCGGGTTTCGGTTTGCTGATTTGGTAACTGCCTTTCGCTTAGAAACGGGGTCATGAAGCAGAAACGCGCAGTGACACCCGGTCGGCTTTTCCTGCGCCGCTTTCGCCGTGAAAACCGCGGTGCGGCGGCGGTGGAATTTGCGCTGCTGGCATTGCCCTTTTTCACCATGCTCTTTGCAACACTTGAGGCCACGGCGGTGTTCTTTGCCTCTGTGAGCCTGGAGACAGGTGCAGCCGAAGTTGGCCGCCTCGTGCGCACAGGGCAGGTTCAGCTTCAGGGGCTGACAAAGGAAGATCTGCGCAACAGGGTGTGCGATGCCATGTTCATGGGCTGTG
>JANQMQ010000671.1 GCA_028279995.1 Candidatus Phaeomarinibacter sp.
CACACATTGCGTTACGATTCCAAAAGTCGTTCAGGGAAGATGACCGATAGCAAGGCGCGTTGCCCGCAAATCAGAGCCCAATCACACCATAGCAGCTAAGGCGCTCTGCAAGTTCCGCAAAAGGCCCGTCGCCGGGACTGGGCACCCGGCTGTCGCGTACCAGCCGGACCTCGATATTGGGAAATCTCTGAAGCTCCCGCCGCTCACCCGCCTCATCAATGACCCAGGCCTGACGCCCGTCCACCTGATCTGTCTTTTGCCAACCGCCGAATCCCACAATGTCGTCCTCACACCCCGCCCGCTCCATGGCCGCTGAAAACGAAAGCATCCCACCGCTCTGGCGCAACAAAGCGACCGCGGATTGTGTAGACATCTCCACGACAGTGGATGTATGCGGGTCTCCCCAGGACCACGGCGGCGGCGTCGAAACTCTCTGTCCCATGGCCTCAAAGACCATGCAATTGGCTCCACGGCCCGTGTGATTAAAGTTCAGGTGCAACACCGGATACTCAGGCGCGGCGGCCGCCAGGTCCGTCAGGAATTGATCGGAAAGCGTGATCTGGCCCTCCAGCCTGTCCGTCTCGGTCAGGCGCTCACCTCCCCAGATCGAGACGCGTGACTGAAAATCCAGCGCCCGATGCCGCATGGGAACAAACAGCACAACAAAGGCGATCAGCACCGCAAGCGCAGCACGCTTGCGATTTCGTAGGTATGGGAACAAACCAAGAGCCGCCCCAGCGATCAGCACAAGGATGATAGACTGAACAAGAAGCGCTCGCGGCTTCAGATCAAACCAGGATCTCACCCATTCCACTACCGATGTGAGCTCGACAGCTGCCGGCACCCTGTCACCGCCGGGCGCCGCCGGGAGCGCATCTGACAAAGGACGCGTCCCCCCAAACACTGTGGGAAGGTCATGAGAACTGCCGACCATGTTCAGGTATTGCGTCTGGGCAAATGTTGTTGGCTGACAGGTATTGTTGATACCGGAGTAGTAGCTGACCGTTGGCAGCAGCACGGAAAAACGGGCTGCATTGGACCAGGCAATCTGGCTGACGAGAAGCACACCGATGGCGCCTGCGGCCACGCTCATCAGGACTGGTCCGCCGGCACGCGCGCGCATGGCAAGTTGCGCAAGCATGTGCCCCGCAATCACGAGCGGGACAATTACCACTCCAGGAATGGCATATCCGCGGATGAAGCCGGCCGGTTGATAAATAAACAGCACTGCAGGAACGCTGACGACAAAGAACAGCAGAAAAAGCCTTGCCCGCATAGGCATACGGACAATCAGCAGGCCGGCAAGCCCAAATGCAATGAGCAACGGGTTGTCGACCAGCAGCGTATCAATGGTGAACGCCCAGACCGCCTCGAAATAGGCAGGGTCAAGCACCATCAGCTTGTCGAAATGGTACTGAAGAGACGTGGCGATGTTTGACTGCACCATGTCGCTGCTGGTGCCATATCCCGCCCATTCCATGATCGACATCTGCCCCATACCGACGCCGAAGCCGACGATGGCGGGGATGGGGATTAGGAAGAACTGACGCCGCAGCGCAAGCAGGCACACAAAAATGCCGAGCCCAGCGACCCAACTGCCATAAGAGAGAGCCCACATGCCGAGGATAGATGAGTAGCCGACGGCTTCCAGCAAACTGATATCGCGCTGGCTCATCACATACCGCAGCATCAAGAACGCCCAAAGAAACGTGAAAAACATCGACGCGATGTGCGAACTGAAGCTGCCGATGGTAACCGCCGCCGGCAGCGAGAACACAAACAGGACCACCGCAAAGATCGCAGAAAGCCGACTTTCGAAGAGCCGCATGGCAAAGGCGAACAACACCGTTCCGCTGGCAGCGAACAGGGTCGCGTTAACCATCTGGAACATGACGAAGTCATCGACAAACGGGCGAAAGGGAAGCGCCAGAAATGCATAAAAAATGCGTCTGTCCGTGAAGAGCGCCGTATGATGCAAATGCACGCCCTGCAAGGCTTCCGTCTGTGTGAAAAAGTAGATGTTCTCCAGATTCATCAACTCGCCATGCCAGATCATGTTGTATCCTGGCGCGGGGTTTTGCGTCGGCCAGATAGCAGACGGCATGGCAAATTTCACAACATGGGCATCACTGCCCGACCAGTACGCCACCAGAACAAGCCCGACCAGCAACAGACATCCGAAGACGTGCAAAAGGGTTCTTTGATCTGACGCCAGCGAGGTGTAGGCATGTACGGCAGACCGCAGGTCCGACTTGGCAGCCGGCCTCAGGTCACGCCAGTTGCTTGACGGCAAACCCGCGTCGGTCCATCGGCGTTTAAGGAAGCGAACCAGTTCGGTAATTCGATGCACGTAGCCATCCTAATCGCCAAGACGGCGCTGTCTGCAGGCCTAATCTGGTATGTGCTGGCACATGCAGACCTAGGCGACCTTTTCGAGATCATGTCTGGAATTGATCTTGGCTGGCTAGCGGTAAGCGTCGCAGCCATGGGCGGGCATTTAGCCA
>JANQMQ010000673.1 GCA_028279995.1 Candidatus Phaeomarinibacter sp.
TGGCTAAATGCCCGCCCATGGCTGCGACGCTTACCGCTAGCCAGCCAAGATCAATTCCAGACATGATCTCGAAAAGGTCGCCTAGGTCTGCATGTGCCACCTGTTTTCTGAGATGGCAAGAGATCATAACAGGCCTTGGCGGCCGGCTCGGGCTGCGCCCGATCATCGTCAGCTACTACGGCGCCATGGTCGTAAATACCTTCCTTCCCGGCACTGTTGGCGGCGATTTGCTGCGCATGTTATATGCCGCGCGACATGGCCTAGGTAGCCAGACAGCGATACATTCCGTTGTTCTGGAGCGTGTCGCGACGGTTCTGGGATTGCTGGTTCTTACATCCGTGTTTACGCCGCTGCTTGCCACCGCAATCGACGAGACATGGCTGTTGGTAGGATTCAATATCGCGACGGTCGGCGCCGCAATCGGCCTGTTTGCTTTTGGACATCTCTACCAGCAGATACCAAAATTCACTTCCTGGAAGCCGATGCTGTTGATTGCAAGCTTCGGCGAAGACACAAGAAAACTGTTTCTACGTCTCACACCATGTGTCCGTGTGCTGACCATGACCAACATAAGCCATCTGTTCAGCGGCATCTGCATCTATGCTCTGGCCATGGGATTGGGAATCGAGGTTTCGTTCTGGCTCACAGTTGCCGTCGCCATCCCAGTGCTTCTCCTCGCCGGGCTCCCCATCTCAGTCAATGGCTGGGGTGTGCGCGAGGGCGCCATGGTTGCGGCATTCGCACCTCTTGGGGTACCGGTCGAGGGCGCTTTGTCCGTGTCTATACTCTTTGGGATACTCAGCACGGTTGTTGCCCTGCCGGGAGTCTTCTACTGGCTGCAGCTTCCCAAACCCAAGACGGCCCCTCCCGCGTAAGGGATAGGGCACCTGGCCAGACTGAAGGCATTCAATCCTGTAGCGGTTGTTCCGCGAGATGGCGGCCGATCCGGTCCGCGTTGGCCATAACCGTCATTGTGTGATGCTTCGCAGAAACCCGCGGCAATACAGATCCGTCCACCACAAAGAGCCCAGGCACACGATTGACCTCACCATAAAGGTCCGTTTCCCGGCCCATGGGCAGGCTCGACCCATAGTGCACCTCAGCACCCGGTCCGGAAATCTGTAGCGATCCCGGCAGCATGAAAACACCAAGCCTCGAAAAATCATATGCGAGCCTGCGGCCAATACGCCGAAGTGTGGCCACCGCACCTGTCGTGTGTCCGCCGGTCACCTGAAGCACGGCATCCTCAGCATTTTCTCCACGCTCAAGCTGGATGTAGTTGTCTGAGTACTCTCCCGGCAGATAGAACAGACCCAATTGAAGGGCAGGCAGGGCAAACCGGACGAGCGTACTACTCCCGACAACGGTAGTCGGGAACGCACTCAGAAGATCAGCGGCAGAAACCGCATCGGCACAAAACAGGGACCCGACCGCCCGCCCCAACTCGGTTGCTGCATCGGGAATTGGTGTCGCGAAACTGAGCTGCGACATGCCCAGTGCACGCGTCGGCAGGGCCGCGCCCAGCAGACCGGGGGAAACAAATGCCGCGGCGGCTGAAGGCGAATTCTGAATCCGCAGGCGCTCTCCAAATCTCCCCTGAGCGGCCAGAACGAGCCGCGTGGAAGCAAACGGCCCTGCCGCCAT
>JANQMQ010000683.1 GCA_028279995.1 Candidatus Phaeomarinibacter sp.
GGGTCAGCGCGTCCGGACCATCGGCTTTGGCCATGTGTGTCTCCTGTGCAGGCGGCTCTTGCGTGACAGTCGGCAGGCCGCGAACGGGCAGTCTGCCCCAGTTTGAGGCAGCAGTGTGACCCACAGATTAACCGCAGATACATCTACTGTAGACAGGCCTTAGGTGCCCGAATATGCCACGTCCACACGGTCCGCCGCGCCTGTATCGGTGATTCCGCCCATTGCGCGTACATCGATGCGGCGGCTGTCGATTCCCAGACCGATCAGATAAGCACGTACGGCGAGACCCCTTTTGAGGGAGATACGGCGCGCTTCGCTGGCTTTGTCACCGGGGGTGCCGCCATAGGCCTTGAGTTCAATGCGGCGCGGATCGTAACGCAGGGATTCACCGATGGCATCGAGATCCTTGCGGGCAGAGCCGATGATGGCAGCAGTTTGTGGGTCGAAGATCACGCGCAAGATAGCCGGGGCGGGGTCAGACAGGGCTTCGGCGGCTGGCGGTTGCGACAGCGCGGCGACTTCCGTATCGGCTTGTGGTTCGGCCACCGTTTCCGCTGTTGCCTCTGTCGGCGGTTCTACGGCAGGCTTCTCATCAGTCGCGGGGGCGGTTGCCCGGGCCTGCTCACCAGCGCGAGGCTCCGGTGGCGGCGCCGCTTCCACAGGTGCTTTTTCAGCTACGACGGGTGCCGGTTGTTTTTCGGCCTGCTCCGACGGCTCAGTTTCTGGTTTCGCTGCTGCAGGTTCCGGCCTAGCTGGTGTCGGGGCGGACGCCCTCTCCGATGCCGCTTCCGGCTTGGGAGTAGCTGGCTGGGGTTGCGGCGTTGCCGGGGCTGCTACTGCCTTGGGGGGTGTGGGACGTGGTGCCGGGGCAGGCACGTCCGGATAGCGCAGGGGCGGTACCGAACGGGTGGCTGTGGACGACCCGGGATATTTCAGGATTAAGCGGGGTGTGCTCTCGGCATTGGCGCCTGATGTCAGGCCAAGCGCCTCAAGGTTGACGTTCACATCTCCCCCATCCTGCGCTGCGGCAGGTGAGACAAGGAGCGGCGCGCCAAGTCCTATGGCCAAGGCAAGGCCAAGGGACGTCAGTGAGATTGAATGTCTTTGGTAGGTCATGCCGGGAAGTGCAGTCCGCATCTTTGTGATTGTCCGGGCAACCCTCGCATAAGGGTCCCTAACGGGTTAACCGCTTGCGGCGCATCCGTAAAGCCCAAGACAGATTTTGCGGTTTTCCGGCCTGATGGGATCAGTCGGCCCGGCGTGCTTTACGCAGGACATCCTGAAGCTGGGGTAGGAGATCCGCGTTGGCGGCAATGATGCCCTGGTTGTCCAGCAACCGGTCACCGCCGGAGATGTCCGTCACAAAGCCACCAGCCTCGCGGACCATCAGGATACCGGCTGCTACATCCCAAGGCCGCAGACCATGCTCCCAGTACCCGTCAAACCGACCGGCGGCGACCCAGGCGAGGTCAAGGGAGGCTGCACCGAACCGGCGAATGCCGGCAACCTGCGGCACTATGGCGTTGAGTTCCTTGCTGTAGGCCTCCAGCCATTCCGTACCGGAAAAGAAAATGCCGGTGGCAAAAACGGAGTCGTCCATTTTCGTGCGGGCTGCGACACGCAGGCGGCGATCATTGAGATAGGCGCCCTGGCCTTTTTCCGCCACGAACAGATCATCCGAAACCGGATTGTAGATCACGCCATTCACAATCTGTCCCTCACGCTGGAGCGCGATCGAGATTGCGAAGTGCGGCATGCCATGCAGGAAGTTTGTGGTGCCGTCGAGCGGGTCGATGATCCAGGTGTGTGTCTTGTCGGGGCCCTCGACCATGCCGGCTTCTTCCATCAGGAAGCCGTAGCCCGGCCTGGCCTTTGACAGCTCTTCAAAGATGATTTTCTCGGCGCGGTGGTCCGCTGCGCTCACGAAGTCACCGGGGCCCTTGCGCGAGACCTGCAGGTTTTCCACTTCGCCGAAGTCTCGGGCGAGCTTGCGGGCTGCCTTGCGAGCAGCGCCAACCATTACATTGATGACCGGACTATTGAGGGGCATGGATTATCTTTGTTGGGGAAACGGATAGGGCAGCCGGTGCGCAAGCTAGTCAGCGCGCTTGACGTAGGTGACTTCGTTGGTGTCGACAACGATCTTTTCACCGACTGTCACGAAGGGCGGGACCATCGTGCGCACGCCGTTTTCCAGCACAGCAGGCTTGTAGGGTGAGGCTGCTGTCTGGCCCTTGATGGTGGGCTCCGTCTCTGTGATTTCGAGGGTGACGTGCTCGGGCAGATTGATGCCGATCGGCTTTTCTTCATACATCTCGAGCGTGACGGCCATGCCTTCCTGTAGGAAAGCAGCGCGTTCGCCGATGAAGTCGCGAGCGAGTTCGATCTGCTCGTAGTTTTCGTTGTCCATGAAGGTCAGCATGTCGTCAGACTCATAGAGGAACTGGAAATCCTTGGTATCCACCCGGACCTTCTCCACCGACTCCGATGACCGAAACCGCTCATTGAGCTTGGTGTTGTCGATCAGGTTCTTGAGTTCGACCTGGGCGTAGGCACCACCCTTGCCGGGTTTCACACTCTGGACCTTCACCGCAGCCCACAGGCCGCCCTTGTGTTCAATGACGTTGCCGGGGCGGATTTCGTTACCGTTGATCTTCATGTCTTTCGGGCTTTCATGCGGGTGTGGTCCAGTGCGCCGGTCGGTTTGCAGCCGCAGAGGCACAAGCGGGCCTGACATGCACCACTGGGACTAAAGGTGCAAGAGGGGCGGCGGCATCGCGCAGAATTGGTGAGCTACTGGCTGGCTTTACCTTCCAGCCACCTGGTTGCCCGCGCGTCGCCGTCGCTGCGCTGTTGCGGTGAAATGAACTTGGCAAACCGGGCATCCAACTCAGCATCTTCGAACCCTGCGCGGGTAGCCAGCGAATGCCACTTCCAGGCTTCAGCCATATCGGCATCCACGCCGCGTCCCATCACATAAAGGCGGGCGAGGCGGTTCTGGGCGATCAGGTGACCCTGCTCAGCAGCCTGGGAATAAAGCTCTGCGGCCTTTTTCTCATCTTTTGCGACGCCGAGGCCCTGATAGGTCAAGTAGGCAAGGCCTGCCTGTGCGTCTGCCATGCCATGGCCGGCAGCAGCGGTGAACCATCTTGCCGCGACAGAATTGTCGACATCACGCCCAAGGCCCTGGGCTGCGGTGAGGCCAAGATTGTATTGCGCATCCGGGTGTCCCTGGGCTGCGGCTTTTTCAAACCATGGCAGAGCTGCAGCATGATCTGGTGACCCGCCGTTGAGGGCACCTGCTGCGTGCAGCGCCCCAAGATTGAACTGGGCAGCTGAGCTCCCGGCATTGGCCGCTTCACGGAACCAACGGCTTGCCTCAATCATGTTCTGGCCAGTGCCGATGCCCTGCGCATATCTGAGGCCTGCTTCCACCTGGCCGGGAAGAGACCCGTTGGTGGCCGACAGGACGTAAAGACGGGTTGCCTCACGGGTCATCGCTTCAGCGTCACTCGGATCAACGCCTGGAGGTGTAAGAGTTCTGTCGGTTGTGAGCTCGGCAAGTGCAAAGGCGGCGGAGGGTTCACCGTTTGCGGCGGCGGATCGCAACCAGCGACCTGCTTCATAGAGGTCTTTTTCGATGCCAACCCCTTCCAGATAAATCTGGCCGAGCAGCGCCTGGGCGGATGGATCGCCTTTCTCGGCGACGGGACGCAGGAATGCGGCGGCGCGCTGGCGGTCATTGGCCTTGAGGGCCTCAACCGCCTGGGCCACCTCCGGGGAGACGGCCCTGACGTTGGGGGCGTCGGCAGGCACTTCATCCGTCGGGGATGTTTGTGCTGCCACCATGTGCGGCAACATGAACGTACAAAGCGCCAGAGTGGCGGTGAACGTTCTCAGACTGGTTTCAAAGCGGGGTCTACCCATTGGTCTCCAACAGCTTTACAGGCGTCGCGTCGATCACGTCATTGATCGCCTTGACGGCTTGGCCCGGACCCCCCTGGTCGCTGGGGTGAGCCCAAAC
>JANQMQ010000320.1 GCA_028279995.1 Candidatus Phaeomarinibacter sp.
GCCGTCACCTGTGAAACCTGCAACGGGTCAGGTGCAAAGCCTGGTACATCCCCCAAAACCTGCGGCATGTGTCATGGCGCCGGCAAGGTACGCGCGTCACAGGGATTCTTCACAGTGGAGCGTACGTGCCCGAACTGCGGGGGGCGCGGCGAAGTCATCGAGGATCCGTGCTCGGATTGTCATGGCAGTGGCCGCATCGAGAAAGAGCGTACCCTTCAGGTCAACATCCCGTCGGGCGTTGAAGACGGTACGCGCATCCGCCTTTCCAATGAAGGCGAAGCGGGTGCGCGCGGCGGGCCGTCCGGCGATCTCTACATTTTCCTGTCGATCAAGCCGCATCAGTTCTTCCAGCGCGATGGGGCGGACCTGTTCTGCCGGGTCCCCATCTCCATGCCGACGGCTGCACTTGGCGGCGAGATTGAAGTTCCCTCGCTCAAGGGTGCGCGTGTGAAGGTCAAGGTTCCCGAAGGCACCCAGAGCGGCAAGCAGTTCCGCCTCAAGGGCAAGGGCATGCCGGTGCTGCGCTCGTCACAGCATGGCGACCTCTACATTCAGGTGAATGTGGAAACACCGATGAACCTCACCAAGAAACAGAAGAAGCTGCTGGACGAGTTCCAGAGCGAGTCGACGGAGAAGACAAGCCCGGAGTCCGAAGGCTTCTTTTCGCGGGTTAAAGAGTTTCTGAACGGCGCCAGCAGCTAGGCGTCCTCACAGCTAGGCGCTCTGGCGGTCTTCCACGTGCGGTGCGTCTTCAGCGTGCAGGATGCAACTGTTTGGCAGCTGCACCTCGACCAGTGTTCCCCTGCCCGGTGCGCTCGAGATGCGGATGGAACCGCCGTGGGCTTCCGCGATCGCACGTGACAAGGGCAGGCCGATGCCAGCACCGTTGTGTTCACGGCAGAGTGCGTTCTCCACTTCGGCGAAGCCCCGTTCAAGGCGCCGCACCGCCTCGCCGTCCATGCCTTCGCCATCATCTTTTACCGTCAATGCGACGGCACCATTGGACAGCTCGACGGCACTCAGCTCGATATGCCCGCTCTTTGGCGTGTGACGTATGGCGTTGGAAATGAGATTGACGAGGACCTGGCGGATCATTCTGCGGTCTACGCTGACGCGGGTATTGGACGCATCCGACCGCACAAGGTCCATATGCACCCCGGCTTTATCGGCGCGGCCATTCTGGATCTTGAGAGCAGCGTCGATCAGACCACCCAGCGTGCAGGCCTCACGATCGGGGCGGTAGTCGCCGGACTCAATGCGCGTCAGATCAAGGAGGTCATTGATCATCTCCAGGAGATGATGACCTGATCCGTGAATGCTCGCGATGTACTCATCATACTGTTCATGGCCGAGTGGCCCATAGACCTGATGCTGCATCAACTCCGAGAACCCCATGATGGCGTTCAAGGGCGTGCGAAGTTCGTGACTCATGTGCGACAGGAAACGGGTCTTGGCGCGATCTAGTTCGATGGCCCTCTGACGTGCTGAATTGAGTTCCCCAATGATTTCCTGATTGTGAGCAAGCTGCTCGGAAAGGACCCTGTTTATCGCCCGGCGGTCCCGAGCCACCTTCTCGAAGTCGTGCCACCGCCGCCATGCAAACCAGCCAAATCCAAGACCACCGATAAGGAAGGCAAGGGGCATCTCATCAAGTTCAAGAGTATCTTCGTGTAGCTCCGCGAACGCATTCCACTGCTCCTGCAGATCAAATGCTGCCGATATCGCAAAGGTGCAGATACCAAGCAACACCGCCACCGCAGCATCCAACTGCGGGCGCGAAAGGTGGCAAAACCACCGGCGCGACAGCAAGGAATGCGGGTTCAGGAGGGACAACAATTTATAGGCGCTTTCTCAAATTATGCTCGCACAGGTAGAATGCCGGACTTTCCGCAAACAAACTGTTAAGCGTCAAATTAGATGCGTTGACCGGGGATTCGCTGGCAAATCAGGGGCCTGAAGGCTGCGCTTTGCTCAGGCTGGACGGCCTGATACAACCCGGCAGATCGAAGGCCCGCATTACGCGTGGCCGCTGGAACTGGACTGAACTCATGGCACCGCTTCGCATTGCTGTTACCGGCGCCGCCGGCCGTATGGGCCGTGCTCTGCTGACAGCTATTCACGAAACCGAGGGATGCGTTATCGCCGGCGCTATCGAGCGCGACGGCCATGCTGATTTGGGCGCTGATGCCGGCACGCTGGCAGGTCTCGGCGACGTGGGTGTGCCGATCAGCAGTGACGCGCTTGAGGTTTTTGCCTCTGTGGATGCTGTACTCGATTTCACAGCGCCCGATGCCACGATCTCCTTCGCAGACCTCGCCGCCCAGGCCCGCATCGTGCACGTGATCGGCACAACGGGCTTTGGACCGGAACATGAAACACGCCTTGAGGCAGCCTCAAGGCACGCCACGCTGGTGCGGGCGGGAAACATGTCGCTGGGCGTCAATCTGCTGACCGCGCTGACGAAGCGCGTGGCCCAGGCGCTGGATGCGGACTGGGACATCGAAATTGTAGAGATGCACCACCGCCACAAGGTCGATGCCCCGTCCGGCACAGCATTGATGCTCGGAGACGCGGCCGCCGCCGGGCGCGGCGTCAAG
>JANQMQ010000069.1 GCA_028279995.1 Candidatus Phaeomarinibacter sp.
TATGACGGCATGGTTCTGGAGTATTCGCTGTGAGCGACACTGCAACAGACATCGGCTGGAAAGGCGGCATTTACCGCCAGGGTGATTTCGAGGTGTCGACGGACCGTAACCGGCTCGACCGGGCCGTGATCATCAACACCCTGTCTGAAACCTACTGGGCTGGTGACGTCTCACCTGAGCGCATCATGGAAAGCGTGGCGAACGGATTTCCGTTCGGGCTCTACCATTTACCAAGTGGTCGGCAGGTCGGTTTTGCCCGGCTGGTGACAGACATGACGCGGTTTGCCTGGGTCTCGGATGTCTTTGTCATCGACAGCTTCAAGGGGCAGGGGTGCGGGACACTGCTGATGCGGGCAATCCTCGACTATCCGCCCTTTGAAAATGTTTACAACTGGACCCTGGCAACCAAGGACGCACATGCCTTCTATGAGCAGTTCGGGTTCCAACTTGCCGAGGGCAAGGATGCCACCATGCAGTTGAGGCGTCCCAAACGGCCGATGGTCTGACGAAAAAGCGCGTGGCCACGAGCTAGAATGTTGCTATTATGTTCTCATATTCATGGAGGACATTTTGGACCAGCGCATCAGCATCATTACTCTCAGCGTGTCAAACCTTGCGACGTCGCGCGCGTTTTATGCCCGGCTTGGCTTCAAGGAGGCCAGCGTCTCGCAGGACGGCATTGCGTTCTATGCGATGGGTACTTTCGTTTTCGCGCATTACCCAACCGACAAGCTGGCGGAAGACATCGGCGAGGCCCTGCCCAAGGCGCCCGCCGGTGGTGTGACGCTGGCTTACAACGTGCCGGAGAGGAGCGATGTCGCGGTCGTGCTCGATGAAGCAGTCGCCGCCGGGGCACGGCTCGTGAAACCGGCCGAGGATGTCTTCTGGGGTGGTCACTCCGGCTACTTCGCAGATCCTGACGGACACTTCTGGGAAGTTGCATGGAATCCGCATTCGCCGCTTGAGGCAGATGGTTCACTTCGCGTGAGCTGATTGCATCTTCCATCCGAGATTTCCATTGAAATGACTTTTGGTCATATTTAACTATGAACCCAGACAAAATGGATGCGGACAGGCTCCATGAGTCGGGGGATCAGCGAGTCAAAACAATGGATTGGGAGAGGGTGCTATGAACGGACTTGAAGGTAAGGTTGCAATCGTCACGGGTGCGTCGAGCGGTATAGGCGCGCAGGTCGCAAAGACACTCGCAGATGGCGGCGCCAAGGTCATGCTGGCAGCGCGGCGCCAGGACCGGCTGGATGAACTCGCCGCCGACATTGGTGCCAACGCCAAGGCGCGTGTCACCGATGTGAGCGATCATCAATCCATGCTCGATCTGGCCGATGCCACGATCAGCGCGTTCGGCCACATCGATGTTCTGGTCAACAATGCCGGTCTGATGCCGCTGTCGTTCTTTGCGTCACGCAAGGTGGATGAATGGGACCGGATGGTGGACGTCAACATCAAGGGTGTGCTGTACGGCATTGATGCCGTGCTGACCCACATGCTGGGCCGCGAAAGCGGACATATCATCAATGTGTCGTCCGTCGCGGGGCACCGGACGGGGCCAGCCACGGGTGTCTATTCAGGCACTAAATTCGCTGTGCGTGCGATCTCCGAAGGGCTGAGGCAGGAAACTGCCGGCAAGATCCGGGTTACCACGATCTGCCCGGGCGCCGTCACAACCGAGCTTGCCGGCACCATCACGGACAAGGTGGTGATGGAAAACATGGGCGGAACGTACAATTTCGAGTTCCTCGATCCGACTGCGATCGCGGATGCAATTGCCTATGCCGTCAGCCAGCCGGAGAATGTTGCGGTCAACGAGATGATCGTTCGTCCGCTGCAGCAGACAATGTAGGTAAATCGCTGGTTTCAAAGGATTTTCCTGCGCCCTAACAGTCTATTAACGCGCATGTGCGATACTTTTTTTGCTGGGGATAAGTCCTATCTGCCGGCAACAGGAGGGTGCCCGAATGGTGCGCTATGCAGGTGTGATTGAGACCAAAAAGATCGACAGGCTGCTGACCAGTGCGGAACTGGATCGCGAAAAGCGCCATGCGCTCAACGTGTTTCGTGATCGCATGGACCGGACGATCATGAAGGCCAATCAGGAAGTCCTGAGCGCCAAGCTGCCGGATATCGATCTGGATACAACCACACGGCTCTCCGTGCGGATCGCAGAGTTGCGTGCGAGCTATCTATCGAAGGCGCTGGCGGTTGCCGAGACACAGGGTGTGCCTTCCGTCGAAGCGCTGGAAGACCTGCAGCGGCACCGCATTGCCTTTGAAGAACTGCGCGAAGCCTTTGAAGCGCTCGAGCGCGTGATTGAGCGCGGTTACACCAAGGCTGTCTGACCCGCAGCCCTAGAGCGCACTGTGGCGGCCGTCACACAACGGTGCCTTGTTGGTGTGCTTGCATTGGCAGAAGAACACTGTGCGGTCTTTCTCGGCCTTGTATTCCATCGGCTCAAAATCAGTACCCGCATGGCTGCCGTCACAGAACGGCTGCGACTTGGAGCGCCCGCAGCGGCACCACCAGTAAGACTGGCCAGCTTTGACCTCGACCATGGCAGGTTCTTTTGCGGCAATCACAGGGTCCGACATTGGGCTTCCTCTCTGGGTTTTCAGTTGGGGAGGGCACTTGCACGGCTATTGGACTGCCGCTTCATCCATGCCCGTGGAGATGATGGCGTCCATGTTGCTGGCTGCAAAGCGGTGTTTGACGATGGTCTGGTAGCCATCGGAGTTGTACCAAGCCATGACGTCGTCCTTGGACGGGAAGCTCAGCAGCACGAACCTAGTAGCTGACCAGGCGCCTTCGAGCGTCGTCGGGTTTTCGTCCACAGCCAACACGGAGCCTTTGAACTGCTGGAAGACCTCCATGAAGCCAGCTTCGTATTTTGCATATTCTTCGCGGTCGTGGATGGTGATGTGGCCGGAGACATAGACGGTCATGGATCAGGTTTCCTCGGGACTCATATGTGGTTTCCGCAGAAGCCTAGCCATCCCAAACCAAAATCACCACATACAATATTTTCCATAATATATATTATGCGAAAAATAGACACTTCTCTCTAGGCGACCGTGAACTGCCCCATCATTCCGCAATCTTCATGCTCAAGGATGTGGCAGTGATACATGTATGGAGAATGCGCAGGAGCTTCGTGGTCGAACCGGACAAGAACCTCAGACCATCCATTTTCCACATGCACCATGTCCTTCCAGCCCTGAGCATAGGTCGGTGGCGTTTCGCCTTGCTGGCTCAGGATTCGGAATGAACAGCCATGGATGTGGAACGGATGGAGTTGGTCATCGACGGCAATTCGCCAGATCTCTGTTTCTCCTTTTGGGACCTCTTCGTCT
>JANQMQ010000082.1 GCA_028279995.1 Candidatus Phaeomarinibacter sp.
TGTACCGGTCACCCGCCGTGGGTGAGGCGGGCGGGTCGTTGAGCCCCTTGCTGATGACCGCGTAATGCCAGTCGACAAGCTTCTTGAAGTTGTCCTGGATCGCGAGGCCGCCGGCGCCGCTGGGCGCAGGATCAACAACCTCGAGACCCTTGTAGTCGGTGAGAGATGCTGTCATCGATGTATCCCCGAGTCGAATCGTGGAGTCCCCAATCGGAAGCCCGCCCGGTGCAGGCACCCGGATGGTCTCAAGAAGTGCAAGAAACAGGAAGCTTGGTACCCTTGAGACGCCTTTGATTCAAGCATCACCAGACCGGCGCTCCATGTCAAGCGTTTTCTGTCTTTTTTTCGGTTCACTGCCATCGGGCCGGCTTCCATGAAGTGGTGCCAGCAAAAAGACGCGCGCGCAGGTGATCGTGGAGTGCCCATTAACTCTGGAATAGCAGTGTGATACGAAGCGAGGACGTGACCTGCCGTATTTATTTCGATGCATCAATGATGCGCACAAGTACGCCGCGGGAGCCTTCGGCCTTCCCTGGATGGCGCGTCGCTTGGTTAACCTACTCAACAGAACATGCCGCGGTGTGACGAAAACTGAAGCACATGAAGTGATTCAAACACTCCCGCTTTAGGCTTGCGATCCATGATTCCGCAAACGCATTAGCATTCGGCGCCATCACCGGCGACTTGATAGTTTGGATGCCTGCAGACTTGAGCAGATGACCAAGCAAGTTTGTGAACTTTGTGTCTCGGTCATGTATCAGATGTGTTGCGTCCAATTCTGACTCCTCAAGCCACATCAGGAGATTCCGGGCTTGCTGCAGCACCCATGCCTCATTGGGATGGTAGGTGGCTGGCGACACCCAGACTTTGCGACTGCCGACATGGATGAACGTCAGAGCAAAGGCTTGGTGTTTGCCCAATGGCCTCCAGACGTTCTTGCAGAAGAAATCACACGCCACTAACGTGTTCATATGAAGCTTGATGAACGTATCCCAGGGCTGGTAGTCGGGCCTGCCTGATCGATCGGGGCGCTTCGGGTACAGCCCCTCTTCCTGCAGGATTCGGCGGACGCTGGTCTTGCCGACCTTGCACCGCAGCTTGATCAACTCGCCGACGATCCGAAGGTAGCCCCAGCCCGGGTTCTCCTTGGCCATCCGAACAATCACCTGGCGGGCTTGTTTACTGATCGTTCGAGGCCGGCCGACCCGCCCAACTTGACGCCCCTCACGCTCCTCCTTTACCCAACGTTGGTAGGTCCGGAACTGGACAACACTGATCAGACCCTTGACTTGGTGCTTTAGTTCAATGCCGATCGCCAGCAGTCGCGATCGCTCTTCTGGTGATAAGATCAGGCGCTCCTGAGAGAGCCGAGACCTCAAGATCCGGTTCTCCTCCCGGAGAAACCGCAACTGCGCGTCCCGGCGATCCGAAAACCACTCCATAAAGAGGTACAACAGCACGTAGAAACAGCGATTCACCCGAAACCCTCGATAGACGTAAGTGCAGTATTGGCAAGGTGCCAACAAATCGGAACACCCCCAGAACGTCGGTGAATTCTACAGCATTGCAGCCAATCGCCAGCCTCGATCCGAGGCGATTCGTACCGGCAAGGTAAGGATGTCAGGGCTAAGCACCCCTGACACGGCGCAAGCATTTAATCTGAAAATACTTAGCGCCATATAGCCTCTTTGATACCTGACAAACCAGACATCAATTAGCGATTTTTCGCAGGTTTTCGCCTACTGAAACAGAGACTGATTGATGTATCTCATAGAACACACCGCAACATTCCTTTAACATTTTCCATTACAAAGATCGGGGGCTGATGAGTCGCGATGATGCGAAGATACTGCCTGTAAAGGAAGTGCCGGCTATCCTTTTCAAACCCCTTACCCATCAGAGATTTCAGCTTTGGCCGCCCGACCATCGAATAAGCTTGGCACGGAGGGCCTCCGATCAGTGCCCAGATCGATGCGCCTGCAAGACGGTCACGAATAATTGCATCGAGGTCATGTGCAGGAAACGATTTAGAGCCCAGCTCCCTCTCTGGATCACTTCGATCAGCCAATACTTCTTCATCTACCTCAGCAATCAGGTCAGGATATGCATCATAGAGCTGCTCCACATCGGACGACTTTCTTTTACTTCGAACAAAGTCAC
>JANQMQ010000117.1 GCA_028279995.1 Candidatus Phaeomarinibacter sp.
AGGCGGCCATGTGCTGACCGGACTTGATCACCGCATTGCCATGTCGGGCCTTGTGGCCGGGCTCGCCGCCAGATCCGCCGTCACCATTGATGACGCGGCAATGATCGCCACGAGCTTCCCCGCCTTCCGCGACCTGATGGTCGGGCTTGGCGCGCAGATTTCACCCACCAACGGGTAGGGCAGTCTGATGAGTTCGCTTGTTGTCGCCATTGACGGGCCCGCCGCTGCCGGGAAGGGGACCATTGCCAAGGAACTGGCGAGGACGCTCGATCTTGCCTACCTCGATACGGGCTCACTCTATAGAGCGGTGGCCCATGCGGTGATCCTGGCGGGCGGTGACCCTGCCAGTGATGAAGCAGCGGCCCACGCGGCAAAGACGCTGGACATTGAAGCCATCGACCAGACCGCCATACGCACCCGAGAGGTCGGCAGCGCCGCCTCTCTGGTAGCTGCCAAGCCGCAGGTGCGCGCAGAACTGCTGGAAACCCAGCGGCGCATCGCCAAACACCCGCCTGCCGGCAAGGCCGGGGTGGTGATGGACGGGCGGGACATCGGCACGGTCGTTTGCCCGGACGCGGACGTGAAACTCTACGTGACGGCCTCGGACGATGCCCGTGCCCACCGACGGTGGCTGGAACTGAGCCAGGCGGACCCGGATCTGACTGAAAAACAGGTGCTCGCGGACCTCACCGAAAGGGACCGCCGGGACAGTGAAAGGGCCACCTCGCCGCTGGTGCAGGCTGAGGATGCAACCTTGCTCGACACCACCAATTTGAGTATAGAAGCGGCGATCCAAGCGGCGCTCGATATTGTCGGGCGGCGATAGTCAGGTTTCTTAAGGGAGTTACTCTTAACTAACCGCTGTCTGACGCCACTCATCATATTGCCGTCGCAAGGTGTGAAGGACCCCGAAAAACGGGAGAATTCGCGCCTTTTTCATTGGTGAGACGCCGCTGAGAACGGATCAGCACGACCCTAAAAAGCCGCGACCCAAGCGGAAGACCGCCGGAGACAACCGTGCGGCCCGAAAAACTCAAGACTGCTACTGGAGCAACCATTTATGTCATCAACTGCGGCCGATCCCGGCCTGAACCCGACCACCGACGATTTTGAAGCCCTCCTGATGGAGAGCCTTGAAACCACCCACATGACGGAAGGCTATGTTGTCAAAGGCACCGTCACCGCCATTGAAAACGACATGGCGATTGTGGATGTGGGACTTAAGACCGAAGGCCGCGTGCCTTTGAAGGAATTTGCAGCCCCCGGCCAGGACCACGGTCTGACAGTCGGTGGTGAAGTGGAGGTCTATCTCGAGCGCGTGGAAAACGCGATGGGTGAAGCCGTCCTCTCCCGCGATAAGGCCCGTCGCGAAGAAGCCTGGGAGCTTCTCGAAAAGGCCTTCGAAGCCAACGAACGTGTCGACGGCCACATCTTCGGCCGCGTCAAGGGCGGCTTTACGGTGGATCTCGGCGGCGCTGTCGCCTTCCTGCCGGGCAGCCAGGTCGATATCCGTCCGGTGCGCGATATCACACCGCTCCTCAACATCACCCAGCCCTTCCAGGTGCTGAAGATGGACCGCCGCCGCGGCAACATCGTGGTGTCCCGCCGTGCCGTGCTGGAAGAAACACGGGCCGTACAGCGTGCGGAACTCGTCGAGAACCTCACCGAAGGTCAGGTCCTCGAAGGCGTGGTCAAGAACATCACTGACTACGGTGCGTTCGTGGATCTGGGCGGCGTCGACGGCCTCCTGCACGTCACCGACATTGCATGGCGCCGTGTGAACCACCCGACGGACGTCCTGTCCATCGGCCAGACGGTCAATGTGCAGGTCATCAAGGTCAACCAGGAAACCCAGCGCATTTCGCTTGGCATGAAGCAGCTTGAAGCTGATCCCTGGGATGGCGTGGAAGCCAAGTACCCGGTCGATCTCAAGATCAAGGGCCGCGTGACCAACATCACCGATTACGGCGCATTCGTTGAGCTGGAGCCGGGCGTTGAAGGTCTTGTCCACGTCTCTGAAATGAGCTGGACCAAGAAGAACGTGCATCCGGGCAAGATCGTTTCCACCTCTCAGGAAGTGGAAGTGATGGTGCTGGAAGTGGACCCCGTGAAGCGGCGCATCTCGCTTGGTCTCAAGCAGTGCCTCGACAATCCGTGGTCGTCCTTCATGGCCAACTTCCCGCAGGGCACTGAAGTTGAAGGCGAGATCAAGAACATCACCGATTTCGGTCTGTTCGTTGGCCTCGACGGCGACGTGGACGGCATGGTCCACCTCTCCGACCTCGACTGGAACCGCTCCGGTGAAGAAGCCATCACCGACTACAACAAGGGCGACATGGTGAAAGCCGTTGTCCTCGATGTGGACCCGGACAAGGAGCGCATCTCGCTCGGCATCAAGCAGCTGGGTGGCGATCCGTTTGAATCTGTTGGCGATATCCGCCGCGGTGAAGTCATCACCGTGACCGTCACCAACGTTGAGGAGAACGGTCTGGAAGTGTCTGTGGGTGAAGAGCAGTTCAGCTCCTACATCCGCCGCTCCGAGCTCAGCCGTGACCGCGCCGAGCAGCGTCCTGACCGCTACAATGTGGGCGACAAGATCGACGCCCGCGTGACCCAGATCGACAAGGCCTCGCGCCGCGTGTCCCTGTCGATCAAGGCCAAGGAAATTGCCGAAGAGAAGGAAGCCGTCGAACAGTATGGTTCGACCGATAGTGGTGCTTCTCTTGGTGACATCCTTGGTGCGGCCCTCAAGGGCAACAAGGACGGCGAATAGGTCCTTCGCCAATCTGCTGGAGGGTCGGCCACACAGGCCGAACTGATACGACATCATACTGGCGGCGGGGATATCACCCTGCCGCCAGTTTTGTTCTAGGGCACGGGATTGGCCCTGCCCGGTGCTTACTGACACTGCGTCAAAGTGACACCAACGTCATGTTTCCCAGCAACCGCAAGGAATGTGACAGATAAGCCCTTGAAAATGCTGACCTTGTTGCGTCCGCACAACTTGACGACCCCAGTCCCCTCGGGCATCGTTGCGGTCTGAGGCACTAGGGACAAGGGCCTGATGATTAAATCAGAACTCGTACAGCGGTTGGCGCAGGCCAATCCGCATCTGTATCAACGCGACGTCGAGCGTATTGTCGGCACGATCTTCGAAGAGATCGCGCAGGCGCTGGCAAACGGCGATCGGGTGGAGCTGCGTGGCTTCGGCGCGTTCTCCGTCAAGACAAGGCCGGCACGCACAGGCCGTAACCCCCGCACCGGTGAACCGGTGGAGGTGGAAGCGAAGTCGGTGCCGTTCTTCAAAACCGGCAAGGAGCTGCGCGAGCGGCTGAACCGGCGCCCGCTTGGAACGCCGGACGCGGCGCCTGAGGCAAATGACGGCGCTGAGACAAGCCAGCCGGACAATGACGACCTGCGGCGTGACCTCACGACCAATGTTGCCGCCGGCGAATAGCCAGCTGCCCCTGACGGCCACCAATGCTCCGGCAGCCTGCCTGCCTTTGCAGGCGGTAGCAGTGACCTGCCGTCTGCGCTAGCATCTGTGCGCGCCGGGTGACCCGTCTAGGCGTTCAAGTGAAACTTCGAAAAAGGCTGTGTGTTCGTGACGTTGAAGACCTGGTTCATTCTTCTGCCCTGCGCTGTGATTGGTGTCGTACTCACGCTGGCGAACATGGTGCCGGTTCAGTTCAGCCTTGATCCCTTTTCTTCAACCCGCCCGGCGCTTGCCGTGACTGTGCCGCTGATCGTCGTGATCATGGGCGCGTTTCTGGCCGGTTTGCTGGCAGGCGGCCTGGGTGCCTGGATCGGTCAGGGCGGCCATCGCAAGGGCGAACGGGTGGCCAAGCGTGAACTCAAGCGCGTACAGAAGCAGCAGGACGCCGCCAACTCAAATCGTGTGGATCAGGCCGGCACGGCGGTGGCCATAGCGCCGCCATCAACCCCGTCTCTTCCGGCGCAGACTGCTCATGCGTCTCGTAACGGCGGCTGAAATAAACCAGGCGCTGGACGTCCGTTCCCTTATGGAACGGCTGCGGTCAGCCTTTCGCGCTGATATCGCGAACCCGCAGCGCACCCTTCACCACATTGAATCGAGCCTTGGCCCGGACCAGCCCGGGGTCGGAGATCTGATGCTGATGCCCGCCTGGGTCCGCAGCACGGCACGCCAGGGTGACATGAGCGGGCGGCGCGGCTTTATCGGGGTCAAGATCCAGTCGGTCTTTCCCGACAACCGGACCAATGGCGTCCCCTCACTGACCGGTGTCTATGTGCTGATGTCCGGCCGCACCGGCGAACCTGTGGGGCTCCTGGACGCGCCGACACTCACCGCCTGGCGCACCGCTGCCGCGTCCGCCCTGGCAACCACCTATCTGGCGCGGCAGGACGCCGAACGTCTGCTTGTCGTCGGCGCGGGCGCGCTGGTGCCCCATCTCATCAGGGCCCACGCGGAGGCGCGTCCCGTGTGCAATGTACTGATCTGGAACCGCACACCGGCAACGGCTGAGAAACTCGCCAGACGCCTGTCCCGCCCGGACATGAAAGTCGCTGCGACGACGGATCTCGAGGGGGCCGTGCGCGGGGCGGATATCATCTGTACGGCCACCGGCAGCACCACCCCCCTGATCAGGGGGGAATGGCTCGAGCCCGGTGTGCATCTGGATTGCGTTGGCGGCTATCGGCCCGACATGCGCGAAGTGGATGACGAAACTCTCTCCCGCGCCCGTGTCTTCGTTGACACACGCAGTGGTGCCATGAGCGAGGCGGGAGACATCATCGCCCCCCTTGAGAGCGGTGCGATCACCGCGGAAGACATCACAGCTGATCTGCATGATCTGGCGCGCGGCGAAAAGGCCGGGCGGCGTTATCACGACCAGATCACCCTGTTTAAGTCCGTCGGCGTGGCGCTTGAAGACCTGGCGGCGGCGACATTGGCGTTTGAAAGGACCTAACTCCTTCCAGGCCGTGATGTTGCGGCTCGACACGGGCAAGGGGCTATCTGCTGTGGCACCTTAAACCCGTAATACAAAGCCTGACTCCGCGCTTTTCGCGGGCTATGCTTCCTGCTGACAGGCCGACGACTGGCGCCAAATGACCAGCGCGGACCGGAGGAAATGAAACGAGGGAGGGCGGGTGTCATGAGCAACGCCATTACGATTGATCGGCTGACGCCGACCATCGGCGCGGAGATTTCCGGCGTCGATATGAGCCAGCCGCTGGGCAACGAGACATTCGCCGCCGTCCATGACGCGCTGATGGCCCACGGGGTGATCTTTTTTCGCGATCAGGACATCACGCCG
>JANQMQ010000126.1 GCA_028279995.1 Candidatus Phaeomarinibacter sp.
CTCATATGAGCGACGTTGCCTGTGGAAACTGACTGCTCAGCCACGACAGCCGAGTTCGGATTCCGGTCACCCGGGTAGTCGTCATTCTGTGACGCGGCGAGTGCGGGCGCTGAAAAGGCGACAAATGCGGCAGAGATCAAAATCGTTTTCATTGGTTGTCCTCCGGACGTGTTGTTGTTGAAGTCCTCATGCACACCGTTGTGCCACTCCAATGTGCGCATTCGGCCCAACACACGCACATCAAGCCGCCACGCAGTTTTGTGAGGATTCCGTGAGGAGGGTTTTCCGCAGAATTATGCGGTTGCGTTTCCGCAAAAGAAAATGGCCGAGGCATTTCTGCCCCGGCCACGTGATTGTGTGTGATGGGATGTTAGCGCCCGGCAACCAAAGTTGCGCTTTCGGATGACCCGTCAGGTGCGGTGAGACCCCAAGTATCTCCAACAGCCCGCTCGATTGCTTCCACGCAGTAAGGACCAGTCTCTGCTGTCGCGGCCGATGAGAAGCACGCTTCCGCGTCGCCCTTCATCTCCCATGTCCCGTCAAGTGTGGCATCGCCGGTAACCTGCGAGTAGCTGCCGTCAGCATTGATCAGAACCGACCGCTTTGCTCCGTCAGCTCCTGTCACCTCAACCGTGTTTTCGTAGAACGAGGCCATTGGGTCGGCGAGGGCAACGCCCGTCATCAGCCCGAACGCAGCCAGTATCGCAAGGAAAAGTCGCATAGTCTGTTCCTCCCAGAACGCGTTTTGTTATTGGCACCTCACACGGAGGTTTGGTTAACGCAGGCCGGGATCATTGCCATATATCGCCTGAGGTGCAAGCGGACCGAAGTTCCGCACAAAGAAGGGCCGGGAGTGATCAGTAACCCCCGGCCCTCAAACGCATGATGACGTTCTTTGCGTGAACTCGGTTTTACCGGTTGCGGCCCGGCAGATCACTCATGGACCCAGAGATGAAAGTCACCTGTTCGCCATTTGCGGCCACTGTGTCGCCAGCCTTGACGCCGCTCAGTTTCACGCAAACAGCTTCCGTGCCACGCTGCGATTCAACGCCACGCTTGGCAAGCTGAAAACAGGCACCATCATCCGTCATCGTGACCTTGCCGGTTTCGACTGTTCCGTCGGCCATCATCATAGAGAATGTGCCGTCTTCACTGACAGTCGCCACACGCGCACCATCGGTCGGGTTGCTGAACACAACCGTGCTCGAAGACAGCATCTCCATCATCGGCTGATTGCGGCCCGGCGTATCGTCTGCAAATGCGGCACCGGCGAACATGAACACAGCCGCGAAGGTAGCAAAAATCATAGACTTCATTGAGGCTCTCCATTGGTCAGGGGTGCATTGGAAAAACCTGCGACATGCAGGAGCCGGTCCCCCATGTTGCCCGGCCTCTGAGTCAGTAATCTCAAGATGGCTCCATGTCGCATCACCTCACCTGCCAACCTCGCGAGAAAAAAATAACGCTGCCTCACTCGCAGGTGAGGCAGCGTTGAAGTCAGTGTGAGCCGGTGTGAGCTGTTCTACTTGTTGAGAAAATTGAGCGGTAGCCCGGCCGTCGGCCAGTCCATTTTTACAAGCTTTCCTGTGCCTGACAGCGTGATGTAGGCCGTTTTGAGATCAGGGCCGCCAAAACAGATATTGGTCACGAGCAGATCAGGAAGTGGTGTATGCGTGACGGTCTGCCCGTCAGGCGACACAGACGTAATGCCCCCATTGAAGATTGTCGCTACACACACGTTGCCTTCTGCATCGACGGCCAGACTGTCAAAATACTGAAGTCCAGGCGCCGTCATCAGAAGGTTTGCCGAGATGGGTCCATCAGGAGACTTGGCGACGCCGGGGCTCTCGATATCCAGATACCAGACGCGGCCGGACACGGTATCCGCGAAGTAGACCGTCTTCTCGTCCGGCGAAAGACCGACGCCATTGGGCGTGTTGATCGGAAAGGCCTGCTCAGTGATGGAGGAGCCATCCGGCTTGGCGTAGTACAGCGCGCCGCGATCTGTCAGACGCCCATGGTTCTTGCCAAGGTCGGTGAACCAGAACCCGCCTTCTTTGTCGAACACAATGTCATTCGGGCCATTCAGCGGATTTCCATTACACTCCGTATACAGAACATCCACCTTGCCGGTTTCAAGATCCACCCTCTCGATGCGGCCGCCGGAGTAGTCATCGGGCTTGTCACCGGGGATCAGCAACCCGTCCTGCTCATGCCAGGCAAAGCCGCCATTGTTGCAGACGTATACCGCGCCATCCGGGCCGATGGCTGCCCCGTTCGGGCCACCTCCCAGGTCAGCAATCACCGATACTTCGCCATCCGCAGAGACGCGGGACAACGTACCCCGTTCAATCTCCACCAGAACAATCGAGCCGTCATCCATGGCAATCGGGCCTTCGGGAAAGCGGTGGCCAGAGGCAATCTCGGTGAAGTCAGTCATTGGCGTTTCTCCCACGAAACAGGTTCTTGAATGTGTTGTGTGTGATGGAAAGATCAGGTCAATTTGATGATCCATAGCTGCAAACGTCAAGAAAGCTGATGGAAACTTCATACAAACAGACGCCACGTCCATGACCTGCAATCAAGAGCATTCGGTGGGCAAGAGAGGCGTTGCTCTCAAATGAAAACCAGGACCACCGGGCAGCTAATATGCGCTGCACGATGATCCCGGTTCTCATGTGCCGTGGCGGACTAAGCGACCCCGGCGCCGGCCTTGTTTCATGGCGTTCTAGATTCGGTCGATCTCAACTGCTGTCAGCGAGTCATGAACAGCCCACAGGGAGACCACAAGAAGCGCCAGGTCCTTCAGCAGGAACTGTCCAGGCAGGACTGAAATGGCAAGACCACCGACATCTGCCAGGAAGACACCAGGCGTTGAGAAGAAGAAGCTGAACGTGACAATGAAGGTTGCTACTGCCCCTGCCGCACCAATGACCGACAGCCTCGGCGAGATGAACCGCGCCAGCAGAAGCAGGGCGATGATGATCTCAACGGAACCGATCAGGATCGACACACCCGGAACACTCAGGACGCTGTAGAGAAACGACGTGAACGGGCTATTGGCGACAAGCCCCTGAATGGCCTCGGCTTCATAAGCGGTGAACTTCATGCCGCCGAACCAGAGAAAAACAATGCCGAGCGCCACATAGGCGCCCTTGTCCGCAATTGCAGCAAGCGCAATGCGCCATGGGGCAAGAGGGCTGGCGATGCTGCGGGGTGAATTGCTGTTGAAGCCTGTCGTCATGGGAAGTGTCCTCCTCAGTTGAATTCCAAAATCAAAACCGGTGAACGCCGACGTCTGAAAACGTGTGGGTGACTGATCGGGCACCCGTTGTTTCCGGCGATGACATTGCATATGTAGTTACGGACCGTTTGGTCAACAATTGAATACGGACTATTTGGTAACATTGATGTGAGTAGGATTGGATTGATGGCAAGACCCAGAACATTCGACACCGAAGATGCGCTGGCGGCCATAATGGGCACGTTCTGGCGGTACGGCTTTGAGGGAACGTCACTGCAGGACATTGAGGCCGCAACAGGGCTCAACAAACAAAGCCTGTATCGCGTCTACCCGGACAAACGGGCCATGTACCTGGCAGCGCTGCGCCACTACGACCAGACAGAAATTGCCCGCGCAGGACAAATCCTGTCCGGGACCGGTTCCGCGCGCGACAGGTTTCTGCGACTGTTCAAGGATGTGCTGCAAGAGGCAGACACCGCCGGGCCCAGGCGCGGCTGCTTCCTGTGCA
>JANQMQ010000332.1 GCA_028279995.1 Candidatus Phaeomarinibacter sp.
TGCCGGAGTCGATACGGCACAGTACATTCTTGCCACTGGCGGTGTAACGATCAATCTTCTACTCGGGGTCGGTTTTGGCGCTGAGGCGCAGGGAGACACGCTCACCAGCATTGAAAACGTTCTCGGCTCCGCACATGCCGACATACTAACCGGCAGTCATGGTGCCAACGTTCTGAGTGGGTTGGCAGGAAATGACATCATCTACGGCAACAATGGTGACGACACGCTGCTGGGTGGCGACGGGAACGACAACCTGTTCGGTCAGGCCGGGGCTGACACCATTGATGGTGGCGCGGGAACGGATGTGGCGAGTTATGCCAGTTCCTGGGAAGGCGTCACAGTCAATCTGGCAACCGGTCTCAATACCGGAGGCACGGCCGCAGGTGACGTCCTCGCGTCGATAGAAAACCTCAGCGGTTCCATCTACGCTGACACCCTGACAGGCGATGCTGGAGACAACACCCTGTGGGGCTGGGCTGGCAATGATGCGCTTGAGGGTGGTGCCGGTGCTGACACACCTTATGGCGGTGATGGTGATGATATCCTCATCGGCGGTGCCGGGTCAGATACGCTTGATGGTGGCGCGGGCATCGACACGGCGAGTTTTGCGGACATTACTTCTGCAGTAACCATCAACCTGCACAACGGAACTGCGCCTGACACGGACACCGGCGCAACTGATACGTTGATCAGTATCGAAAATGCCATTGGCTCGTCCCACAACGACGTCATCTATTCCGGTGCTGGCGCGAACTATATCGATGGCGGAGCCGGAAGGGACCAGGTGGATTATCGGTTCTCGGCTGCTGCCGTGCAGATCGATCTTGCGGCTGGAACCGCCAGTGGCGGTTCGGCAACTGGCGACGTGCTCGTGAACAATGAAAACATCCATGGGTCTGTGTTCAACGACACCCTGACCGGCGATGCGGCGGACAACACACTGTGGGGACATGACGGCAACGACGCACTTACAGGCGGCGCAGGCAACGATGTGATCCTTGGAGGGGATGGTGCAGATACCATCTTTGGAGGCGACGGGTCGGACCTTCTGTTGGGCGGTTCCGGCGCGGATGCTCTGGATGGCGGTGCAGGCCATGACACGGTGAATTACTCCGACTCGTCAGTCGCGGTAACCATCGACTTCATCAACGGTGTTGGCTATGGCGGAACCGCTCAGGGCGACACATACACCAGCATCGAAGGCGTTGTCGGCTCTGACCACAACGACAATCTCATTTCCAGCTCTGCAGCTGAAACACTGAACGGCGGCGGCGGCATCGATAGCGCCAACTATGTTTACTCGACAGCTGCAGTCACTGTTGACCTTTCATCAGGTGGGACGGGGCAGGGCGGCTCCGCAGCCGGCGATACCTACATAGACATTGAAAGTGTATTTGGTTCGATCTATGACGACGTTCTGACCGGTGATGCGGGCGACAACTCGCTGTGGGGTCACGATGGTGCTGATACCATGACCGGCGGCGCAGGTAACGACCATCTGGAGGGTCGCACCGGGTATGACACGTACATCTTTGATCGCGGGATGGACGATGACATCATTTATAATGCCTTCTCCGACAGTGCCGGTGGTGTCGCAGACTTCGGATCATCCGTTGACTTTGACCAGCTGTGGTTGAGCCAGGCTGGAAATGACCTGGTTCTCAGCATCATAGGCACGACGGATACCCTGACCCTTGACGACTTCTTCGGCACAGGTGAGCGTGAAGTCACACAGATTGTTGCCAACGGTGCGACCCTTGATGTCTCATCAAGCTCGCAGGCAGCCCAGGAGCTGGTGACCGCCATGGTGTCATTCACGGCACCCCCGCTGGGGCAGCTTGATCTCGATCCGTCCGTCAGCAGCGATCCATCCATCAGCGCTGCTCTGTCTGCTTGGGATCTGGCCTAGACCGGAGGTAGCCCGCCAACCCTCCAGCATCAGCGGGGCCATCGTGTATGCCCGGTGGGCTTGTGCCTTGATGATCGCCGGGGTTCGGTCAAGCTCGGCTTTGATGCCTATCATGAGTTGCACCCACGGCTTTGACGTCGGGCGCTCAGGGGTAGATGATTGCAGATGTTGCGGGCAATTCAGTGGGGCAGGCTGTGATGAAGCGGTATCTTTTTCTCCGTTGTGTCGGTTCGGCAGTGGTGCTGCTGACAGCGACACTTGCGCTTGGTCACGCCCAGGCTCAGCAGGTCCCGGCACATCTGGCTGGTCTGGCCGGGCAGGTCTATGAAGGGTCTGCCGAGGCGCTTGTGGCAGCACGAAAGGCCGCGTCTCCGGAAAAGCAGGCAATCTTCGACAAGGCCATGGACGCATTCAAGCGCGCGCAGGTGTCCCGCTGGCAGGGTGCGGTGGTTGATATCGCCAAACCTTTCGAAGATGTCGCCCGCCTGATGAAGCTTGATCCGGCAGATGAGGTGGCCCACGAAATCATATCCCAGTTGATGACGGTCACCGGTGATCCGCTGATTGAAATGATCAAATCCCATATGGGTGAGGATGTGACGCGCGATGCGCTGCTTGAAGTCGCCAGTGCCGTGAATGAACTCAAGTCCGGCGGCGGCCTGGCAACCAGTCATCAGATCAATCTTGAGAATGGCGACCAGATTGCCATCGACTGGTCACCGGAAACAGCACAGCTGGTTCTAAGCGCCCTGCGCGAGTCAGGCGGGGAGGACGGCTTCGAGTTCGCTGTTCCCGGCACAACTGAAATGACGCGCGATCCGGAGACGGGAGAGCCAAGGCTCTCCGCGAAGCCCGATGAGACCAGCCAGCCCCGCGCCATCACGGCGCGCGAAATCGCCGACCGCATCTCTTCCGTGATTGGCAAATGGGAGAACGAGACGTTCCAGATGATCGTACGCGGCGCGCGCGAGGAAGACGGAAAGGTCCGCCGCTCCCCTGAGGCCATCAACCGGGACATCGAGCGCGTCCAGGCAGAACTTGATGAACTGCGCAACGCCAAGGAGTTCGTCTGGGAGCATCCTGAGTCCGGTGAGATCATTCGCCAGGAACGCTTCCGCCGGCTGGATGATCCCTGGGTCTATCAGGGGGAACGTGAACTGGTCGCCGATGGTGGCGCTCAGAAGGCCAGTCTTGAAGGAGAACTGCAGGCGCTGCGGGATGAAATCACCGGCGCGGATCGCCCGATGTCGGAACAGCTGGACCCGGTGGCATTTGAACAGGTAAAGGCGCGCCCCAGCGCCCGCAAGCTGGCCATTGACTGGACAGACAAGAGGGACGGGTGCCGCGACACCGTCAGTGATGCCTATTTTGACGGCCGGCGGCTCGTGGCTCGCGGGACGCACGTGCAAATCTGCTCCATGAATGATGAATTGCCGGGCGCCATCAAGAACGAGCTGATCTCGAGCTGGGCCCCGCCGTTCTGGTTGCTGTTCAAAGCCAGCTATGGGGCCAACGGCGGTCTTGTCCTCGATGGCGGCACATGGGGCATGTATGTGAGCTACGATCCCAACTCGCTGAGCGTGAACCGGATTTTCGACCCCCACGAATCCGAGGCGGCCCGCTTCGATGGTGGAGGAGGTGGCGAGATGGTAGCGCTTGGTGCCGCTGAAACAATGTGGCCGTGATTGGCGTCTAGTTCGCTGCTGATGGTTTGCGCATGGCGTAGATCACATCGTAGTCCATGTTGGTGATCATCCACTGACGGAATTTGTCCGCCCGCATCTTCAGGTAGCCGCCCTGCGTCGGGCAGAAGAACACCACATCCTTGATGCGACCAAAGCGGTCCTGCACGATGTTTTTCAGAACAACCGCGTGGCCGCCCTGCGTCTGGCCGGGCTTGCGGATGCCGATGCGGATCTGCCAGCCCTGCTCAAGCGCTGCCCCGAGTGTCGCCAGATTGTAGTTGCCCTGCCTCGCCGGATTGAACGTATGAACCTCATATCCGTTCATGCGGTGATAGGCGGCAATGTCCTTGGCATCGTAGCCGCGGATGTGCCCGTATCCGGCATCGATGAAGGTATCTCGGGCTTCTTTCAGGGACTTGCCCTGGCCCATCTGGCGCATGACGAAGACGTTCATCATGTCGCCGTGTATCTCGGCTTCGCTGAAGAGGACCCCTTCCTCCTTCAGCAGCATGTAGGCCGCCGACACACCTTCGCACCCGTGCTCGGAGCCGACCTGACAGAACTCAGGTCCGAGGTCTCCCATGGGTTTGGCGTCGTTGCCGTACCAGTGCACAACTCCTGTTGAGGGATTCTTCTGCGCCGCTGCGCCGCCTTCAGAATGCAGAGAGTTGCCGCTTGATGACCCCAGCCCTACGTCGCCAAGCTGGTCCGAGTAGCGGGTGCGCGGTGTGTTGGGCACCAGCCGGTCCATCTCGTCAGCGGGCACCATTTCGACAATAGTCTGCTTACGCTGGGCTGGCGTGAGGCTCGACGGCAGGGATGTCAGCACCTCTTCAGCAGCCTCGGGCACTTCCTGTATGGCCCCGTCAGTTCGCTTGACGATGGTCCGGAAGCCCTCTCCCTTGCCCGGCGTGAGGGGCAGGTAGTTGGCCATCCGCTTCATGGTGTCGTCGATGAGCGAGCGCGACCAGCTCACATCATCAGGCACGTCCTTTGCGGCGACGCGCCAGATATCGTCATCGACGCTGCGCCGGCCCAGGCTGATGGCATCGTCCAGCGCCCCTGTGACTTCAAAGCTGACGGAGAGGGTGGATATCCACCAGGGCAGGGAATATTGCGGCACCTTGTTGCCGTAAATATCCGTCTCGAAGAAGGCAACGGCTATGTCATCGGCGCCCGATGCCATGGCAATGCCTTCATACAGGCCGAAGGCCAGGCTGGTTCCATAGTCCTTCAGCGACCTGTTCAGGAGGTTACGGCTGACCCGGACGAGGACACGGTCCATGCACTGGCGCTCGAGCGGGTGCACCCATTCCAGAGCGGGGTCGTCCAGCGCCTTGACCGCGTTGATGCCTTTGTGACCTAGCCAGTCAAGCGCAGCGCGCTGTATCGCATCACCGACTTCTTCGCTTGTCGCCTGACGGCCTCTAAGGTCTGGTGCTTCCAGTGTGCGGGCATAGGTGACGGCGCTCATGTTTCCGCACAGGCTCAGCCAGGCGGAGGGTGATTGCTCAGGCAGGCCTATGGAAAGCTCTGCCCGGCGGTAGGTTGTCGCGATTTCCTGCAGCTTGGCCTTTCCGAACGCCAGCACCTGCCTGCCATTGGGTCTGCCAAGATAGGCCTCCGCAATGCCGAGCAGATGCTTGTCCGTCAGGTGCTCGGACTTTCTGAGTATTTGGTAGTTCGCAAGCATCCGCAGGCGGTCACGTGCCTCGGCCTTGATGTCTGCGGGTTTGTTGGAGGCCAGCAAACCGCCATAGGTGGCCGCCATGATGTTGATCTGGTCATCATATTGCGCAAGCGCACGCTGCACCCAGGTGGCGTAGACCGGCATCTTCTGAAATGCCTCGCCATACCTGAACTCCACACTGTCACCATTGTCAGGCAGGACGCTCAGGCGCGGGCCCGGCTCAAGCTCACCAATGCCCAGACCAACCCCATCCAGCGCTGACAGAACCCAGCCATAAATGCGGCGGGGCGGTGCGCTGAAAGGGGCAAACTCGCGGGCCGGTGCATAGCCGCCGATGGTGATGACGCCTTTGTGGCCATAGACCACGCGATTGTCTTTGGTGACTTTCTGCCGGGTCAGGTCAATGGTCGTTGACCCACCTGAAGGAGATGACACATCAACAGTGATGGATGATCCGCTTTCCTTTGCAGATGTTGACGACATCACCACATTGATACGCAACGGCATGCCGCGGGTGATTGCCTCGATCGTGCGCATGGACGGATCGTGCCGTTGGTTTGCCAGCGTGACAAACAGCAGGGTGGGGGCGGCGAGACGGGTCGCCAGAACCACATCCTTGCGCGCATCAAACACCTTGGGCGGGCCGTCGCCGTCCACCCGGGCATCCGCCGGGTCATCATCTTTCCAGCGGACGCGGCCACGGAAGAAGTTGAAGGATAGCTCGGGCTCCACCTGCGACCCGATTTCGTATGCCTCGATGCGCCATACGAGCTGGCCCGCCACGGCTTCGCGCGCGGCGGCCGGGATTTCCGGGTTCATCTCATCCGCCTTGGGTGTGTATTCGAATGTCAGGCGGGGTTTGTCCGCCCGCGCGTCGGCGCTGAAGAAGGTGTGGTATGTGCCTTTCCACACGCGCTCTTCCGTATGCAGCTGAAGATCGAAGGAGTCGCTGTCCGGCGATGTCTGCACAATGACCATGGTGTGTGACGCATCATCCTGCGGACGCCAGATGCCGAGACTGTCTTCCAGCGAGATTTCATAGTCTGCGCGCACGGGTTTTTCTTCCGGCGCGGTGGCCGGTGCGCCGGCCGTGTTCCCGCCATCGGCAACATTCGCGTCTTCGGGGTCCTCTTCAATGACCTTGTCGAGGCGTGCAATCAACTCGTCCAGAAGGGCCACGCGGTCGCGCGCCGCTTCGGCTTCCTTGACGGATACGGCGGCTTCCGCGCGACGTTCAGAGGCGCGCTTGTCGTCGCCGCGTGCCTGCTCTTCCCAGAAATCAGTCTGCCGGCGGCGTTCCGCCTTGTCGTCTTCTGTCAGGCCGGGGCTTGAGATATCACCCAGGCTTTCCTGCGCGCGCTGGCGGTTGCGGGCGGCATCGCTGTCAGATCCCGCGGCAAGCTCTTCCCACCCATCCGCGCGCTGCTGGCTGCGCTGCTCCTGGTTGACCTGTATGTCACGCTGGGCCTGCAGCCGCGTACGCGCTTCAATGGCGCGCTGGCGTGCAGCGTCTTTGTCTGTGTAGGCAAGCCTTTCTATGTCGCCGACGTCGCGCACATCGCTTTGGTAGATGTCGGTCGGGCTCGATGGCCGTGCTTGCGAGTCCGCAGGTTCAATCGGAAACGTTTCAAGGGGGACGGGCTCGGGCGGCGTATAGGTCGGAAGCTCGGAGTTCAGTGCTTCAATGTCCGGGATTTCGATATCGGGAAGTCCAAATCCCGGTGGAAAGGAGGGAGGTGCCTCCTGTGCGAACAGCCCATGGCCAGGTGTCAGCACAAGACCCAGCCCCACCACCAGCGACATCCATCGGATGCCGAAAGGTGATCTTCTGATTGCATTGTGGTTTCTGATCACCTGACTACTCCTCACCAGAAACAAGAACGGCGGGAGCTTTCTCAAAACTCCCGCCGCTCGGTCTGCTCACAGATTGTGCCTCTTACTCAGACACAGACACGATCTCGACGGAATCCACATTGACCAGGACTTCGCCGTCGGCTTGCTTCCATTTACCGATTACCAGCGCCAGGTCACCAGGTGCGCGAAGTGACGTCAGCGGGTCTGTCTCAACGATGATCGGTGTCCCGTCTTCGGTACGTTCACCACGATCGGCCGTCACATGGTAGCTGCGACCACGCTTGTGGATGGACAGTCGGACCGGTCGCGTTTCATTTTCGGTAAGCTCGGCAGCCAGACCGGCTTCATTCAAACCCGCGCCACAGCCAATAGACTTGCCGATGATGGCACGTTCGAACTTGGTGATTGTACCATTGGAGTTCTTGTAGATGCCGACCCCGGCATGGCTACAGCCGCAGCACCCAGAGTTGCTCCAGAACTGGCCGGTCAGATAGTTCTTGGCATCCTTGTAGAGCCCGAATGTCACACTGTCCTTTCCGGTTTTGAACTCGCCGGTAAACGTCATGTGTGCGTCCCAGTCGCCCTTGGGCAGGTCCCGCTTGAGGACAATGAGGTTCTGCGAATTCTCATTGTTGAACACCGCATTGGCGCTGTTGATCATCAGCAGGTTGCTGTCTTCAACAATGAAAGCGTCCGGGTTCGGATTATTCACGACCCAGTCTTCGCTCAGCTCGGACTCAAAGTCGTCAAAGAAGAACTGGGTAGCGACCGGTTCCGGCTCGGGTTCGGGCTCCGGTTCCGGTGCAGGCTCGGGGGCCGCTTCCACAACCTCTGTGACTTCGGCCAGCGCGACCTTTAACTCATCCGCATTGGACGCGTTGTAGTAGGAGCCATTGCCCTTCTCTGCGATGCACTCGAGCTGCTCGCGGGCAGCGGAGTCCACGTCAAAGCCCACCGCATGGACTTTCGTGTCCACACCGGCGGTTGCCAGTTCAGACGCCACCGCGCAGGGATCGCCGCTGCAGGTCTCAATGCCGTCTGAAATCAGGATGACATTGTTGTTTGCGTCATTGGTCGGGAAAACGCCACCGGCCGCCTTCAGGGCGCCGGCAATGGGTGTCTTGCCCTTCGGCTTGAGTTCGCCAAGCTTGGCCACCAGGGCTTCGGGCGTCGCCGCACCGAGACCGGACAGAACCTCGATATCGTCGCAGGCGCCTTCTGACCTGTGACCATAAGCCAGAAGGCCAACCGTCGTGCCCTCGCTGACATCAGCCAGCAGGCTGCCCATGACCTCGCGGGCGGTTTCAATCTTGGCAGTTCCCTCGATCTGTCCCCACATGGAGTTCGACGCGTCGAGAATGTAAACAACGTTGGTTGCAGCAGCGGCCGGAAGGGCAGCGACGGCAAAACCGGCGGACAAAACTAATGCTGAAAAGGTGGCGCGAAAGCGCATCTTTCTCTCCCCTGAAAAGGCGTACACCCGGCAGGGACTCTAACTGAGCGGCAGGCTTCATCTCAACCATCGGGCCGCCACCAAAACATCATTACTTTTGATGATTACAGGTGATTTCGGTCATGATAAGGGGGCGGTGAAATTGCCGGAAAATGCCGCTTTTCCAGGCATTTTGGCAGAGTCCCAAAACTCGGCACAATTTGGATGGAACCGCCCGTTCACTGTGCATCTGAGTGTCGTGACGCACGGTCCAAGGCCAGGTTAAATGCGCGCCGGGCGGGTGCCACCAGGCAGGGAAGCAGGACGGCAAAGTGCTGCTGAATGCCCCGCTCCTGGTCTGCCCATGTAATCTGTTCCAGCCCTTCTGAGTCGCGCAGATAATCCATCCAGTAGCGGCTGACGATCCACAAGGACCGGGTAAGGACCTTCAGATCAAGGTCAAGGTCGTTGCGAAACATCCCGTCCTTCTTGATCCGCCTGATGAGGCCATGCAGCTCATCGAAATCAGCGACGGTCTCGGAATCCGGTTGCTTTGCAAAGGGAAGGCTCATGTAGAGCGCCCGGTCACGCAGCAGGAACCGGTTGTCCCAGGTCAGGTCCATCGCAAACAGCAGATGCTCCACATAGTCGTCTTCGATGGCGCCGGGATGAAGATTGGCGCGGCGGATCTGCGCGCGTAGCCGTGCCTGCTCGGCCAGCCGGGTCACAAGATCGCTCTTGGTAGGAAAGTGATAGGTGAGGTTGCCTTGCGAAATGCCCACCGCCATTGCGATCTCTGTCAGCGTTGTCGATGCATAGCCCTTTTCATTGAAAAGCCTCCGGCCCGCCTCAAGAATCCGGTCCGATGTGGATGTGCGCGATGGCATGAAACAGCATGTCTCCAAAGCGTCAAACCTGATCGGCTTGACTGTTTAGGTTGTACTACCTAATTATAGGTAACGCTACCTAATCAACATAAAGCCACTCAGTGCATGCGGAGGCACCCATGGGTCATCAGGGCAAACACATCGTCATTATCGGCGGCGGCACGTCCGGGTCCGTTCTGGCTGCGCGTCTGAGCGAGGTCCCCATGCTGCGCGTTACGCTGCTCGAAGCGGGGCCGGACGACGACACTTATGCCGCTGACGTCCTTGAGCCTGCGCGGGCAGCGGATGCCTGGTCCGGCGCCACACCCATTGCGATCAACGTCATGGCGACCCAGTCAGGCGTGATCCCCATGCTGCAAGGCCGCCTGATCGGGGGCACGTCGGCAGTCAACGGTCTTGCCACCTTGCGCGGCCTGCCTGCCGACTATAACGCCTGGGCCGCGTCAGGCCTCGTTGGATGGGGCTGGGACGATGTGGCAGACACCTTCATCGCCGCCGAGCGCGACATGGATTTTGGCACATCGCCCATCCACGGTAATTCAGGCCCGCTGTCCGTGCGCCGCTGGCAGCGCGACGAGCTCAGCCATGCCCAGCGAGGATACTATGATGCGATGATCGGAAATGGCGAGGCGGCTGTTTCGGATGTCAACGATCCGTCACAGCTGCCTGGCATAGGTGTATTTCCGGTGACAGTCGATGACGATGGCAAGCGGCTGACCACAAGTCTTGCTTATCTCACAGCGGATGTCAGAGCCCGCGAGAACCTCTCGGTCCGGACCAACGCGGACGTTGCTGCTGTCACCGTCGAGGGCGGCACGGCCCGCGGTGTTGCGCTTGTCTCCGGCGAGCATATCGAAGCAGACGAAGTCATTCTTGCTGCTGGCGCCATCTCGTCACCGGTCCTGTTGATGCGGTCCGGCATCGGTCCTGCCGACCATCTGTCTGATCACGACATCAAACTGCATGCAGATCTGCCGGTTGGTGCCACCATGAGTGATCACCTCGGCCCCGGCATCCCCTATCGCCATGACGGCCCGCGCGGTGGCAT